>JAPULD010000263.1 GCA_027295365.1 Planctomycetota bacterium | reverse complement strand
AACCGATCAGGGCGGTTCGGGCTGGATGCGTGAAGAGAGTTCAAATGAAACCCGAACATAATACGAACAATGCTCCTTAGGGATCGGAAGGAGCTGGCTGAGCTCGAAAGAACCAGAGAAATTTTCGTTTTTTTACCTTTTACGGTGGTCGGATGCGTTGTTGCGCACTTAGGAGTGAGGGACGCACGCGAAGTGCGCCTTCGGACGTCTAGGCTCCTCCGACGCACGTCGGGTAGCTTTGTACTTAATCGTTGGAGGTTCTTCCGGCATGACCAAGCATCTGATCATCACGTTCTCCCAGTTGTTGCATAGCCACAAGAGCGTGACGGCACCGGAGGTGCAGCGGTTCTTGGAAAAACACGCCGAGGACAAGGTCTTCATTCGCCGGGCGATGAAGCTGGCGGAGTTGTTCGAGCTTCGGAAGCAGTTGGCACCGATCTCGGACGACTGACGCATCAGCCGATCACTTGCATGACGCGGCGAGCAGCTTCTTCGTCGCGTTGCGCCATGATTGCAGCACGTCGTCAACCGTCGCGAGATCCGTGCTATCGACTAGTTCTTCCGGGATGCGCCCATCGATTGCTATCGCGATGACGAGGTGTTGCTCTTGCGCCTCCATGCGAACGAGCAGATTCAGGAACAGTTCGATCTGGACCAGAATATCATGATCAAATTCCTCACTCAGCGTACGCAACACCTCCTCAACCCGACCCCTCGCGTCGTTGAGGTGCTCCGCCACGAAAGGTCGCGACTCGTCGGGGACGTCGGGACAGTGGTCTAGGATCTCGAGCGTGTCGCAGGCAATGTCTATGAACATCGGACCTGACGTGCTGTCCCGAGCCAGCGCGTGCCGATAGATCGGTGGCAGCTTAGGAATTGCATGACGGCAGCGAATGATGAGCTGGGCCTGGCCATACAGCACGTCGAGATTGTCGCGAATCCGCTTTTCCATAATGTTTTGCGGAAGCATGCCATTTACGAAGATCTCGATGAACGCCCGTCGGTGAAGCGGCGGGAGCGAGAGAATGCCCTCGAGCACGTTGTGCTCGCCCGGGATGAGGTACTGCTCGATCTCCGTCACCAACATGTCGAGTTCCTCCCTCGACAAAACCATTTCCTCGGCGGCACGTTCGCGATCGAGGCCCTCGATATGGACGAGTCGCATGGCGTGGCGGTGCTCTTCGGACAGACGGCAGGGGATCGCACCGATAGTGGCGTCCTCAAGAAGGCACAGCATGTCAAGTGCGATATTGCAGATCATTCCGAATGACGAAGAGTAGGCAGGGTCCTTCGAGGAGAAATGATACTCTAGGTCGGGTCCTTCGTCTCGCGTGATGAGAACCTCAAGGGCCTCCTGATACTCGAGGGGTAGGCTTCCGAAGGGGTTGTGCGGATCGGGTCCAGTCATGGGATAACTACTTTCCTCGGAGTCTCCGCTTCTGAATCATGAGCTCCAATCCCTCCTCGAGCAAGGACGTCACTTCCTCGCGGGTCAGCGCGAGCTCCTCCGCCAGTTCCGCGGGATCGGAGTCCTCAAAGACGATGCGCTCCACAATCATCAGGTGCGGCAGGGGGAGGCGTCGAAGCTGCTCGCGTGCCATGGCCACTGAGGACGGCTCAGGGTCGCGCGAGGTGGCCTCACGCGCCGCATCGAGCCTCTGGTGGGACGGCCGGGCCCGCTCGTCGCGCTCGGTGCGCCGTCCGTCGTTCCAGATTGACTGTCGGACGTACGCCCGAAACGCGGAGGGCGTGGGAAAGCGCATCTGCGAGATAAACCCCGGCTCGGCACGCAGCTTGGCGTCGAACCAGACGAACACGCGGGCCACCGCGTTGGTGAAGTCGATCGAGGGGTAACTGCGAGTGAGGTATGCCGACAGCTCGAGGATCAGGTTGCCGAAGTCGTCGCTCTGGATGTACACCGACCCATCGGCGGGGGGCCAACCGGCGGGATCCGGGCATGAGGGCGGGTTGACAGGGTCGGTCATGATGGGGGCAGGGGTATGGTGGGCGATGCCGGAGGGTCGGGTGCACTGGCCATAGTGTCGAGCGCATCAGGCAGACCCTTCCCGAGATCTGCGCGGGCGTCACGGGAGAGGAAGTCGGGCTCGATAAGCAGGGCGGTCAGGATCTTCGCCCGGAGCTTCGCGTTGGGCTGCGCCGCAGTGAGGAGATCATTCAGCCTGAGGATCTCACGTACGCGATTCGGGGTGACGGCGGTCTCGCGCCACACGTGATCGGTCACCTTAAAGATGAAAGTGTCGATGACCCAGGCGGCAATAAGCGCGAGTCCAAGGCCGAGGGCGTAGGCACCGATTGCCGCACCCTCCGGCAGGCCGGACGCGAGGAGGAAGTCGAGGACTACGCTCCCGGCCCCGCCCCCCAGAAGGAAGCCGATGACCCCCATGAAGCGTGAGATGATCTTCACGCGCTCGATGAAAAGCAGGTGGAGCAGACGACCGGCGTAGAGGCCGATCCCAGCGCCGAGCACGATCATCGAGGCGGCGATCATAATATGCCACAGGTTGCTACTCATGCTTCATCCCTTGGAACGAAGGCGGTCGGTCAGGTCGTCACGCGTTTGTGTCGGAGCCGCCCGCAGAAGACATCGGATTGGTCTGTCCTCCCGAAAATGAGAACCCACTTTCGCATCGCGGAACCGTCAAGGGCATAGTTTATCACCCCGACAAGGGGCGGTGAAGGAAATCGGGGGAATCCCGTCAGCCGATTGAGCGAGTCGCGGAGAGATGTGTCATGAACTAGCCCCTCCCCCGAGTAATACTATATTCAAACTCTAAGTGTTGATCGCGATCATGGAGTGCTGTATAGGTGGCTAGAATGCATGGGTTTACGTTGGGGGTCTGTATACGGTTGAAGCTGGACTGAGATGAAGGCAGAATCGCTCACTTTCTAGAACATTGATCTGGTTGTCTATCTGCAAGCATGTGATGATGACGCTCTGAGTCATTGCTTTTCATCGGATGAACTAGTGTGAGCGAATTATTGTGAATTTACATATTTTTCTTAGGCACTGAGTTGGAATAACGACTGCACATATATTCATAGAGGCCAAGGTCATCCGGGTACTCCAGCTCATCGTTCCCGATCTCTCACCCAGGGGAGCTCGGGTTTTCGTGGTTGTGACTATTCCTAAACAGCGTTCGGCGTTTGGTCAGTCGCGCTTTTGTGCAATTGCGACACTTGGCTCAAGCTACTCCTCCGCCATCCAACGAAGCGTTCCGGATGAAGATGATCGAATTACTAATTTCAGACTAGTTGTCGCCAATATTGAGGCGCCCATTGCGTAATTAAAAGGGAAGGCTGCGTCATCTTCCAGATGGCGGAGTTCGCCGTGCCACGATGGTTCATTCGGGCCATCCTCGATCGGATACACCGATTCGCGGCGGGTCAGCCGAGGGTATCACCGCGATGACCAGGCGAACCGAACACAAACAGAACCAGCAGCGAGAGGCCTGGGATGTCACTTCGTCCTCATCATGTCGAACCGGCCATGGTGCCGGGCGAAAGTTAAACGGAATATGTCGTCTCAGGAGGCGCACATGAGATCAATACGATCGTTTGGAGACTCAATCACTGCAGGTTACTTTTTAGGCAACGGCGCGCCGTTGCCGTGGAACAGGCAACCCCCGTGGTGGAATCCGAGTCTTCCGCCGTTGCCTCCCGATGGAAATACTTACACGCCAAACACCATTGGCGGTGGTTACCGCGCTTTTTTAGCGGGGAACCCCGGGCTGCGCCTGGTTGGCAACCGGACAGACAATTCCGCGGCGTGGATGTGGTCTGGTGGCCAACAAGGGCACGATGGATTTTCGGGATACAAAACCACCGACCTCTTGCACGTGGTGGAGAGTCTCCCCAGCCAGTTTATCCAATCGGATATCATTCTCGTTCATGCCGGGACAAACGATATTCTTCAGAATCAGACCCCGACGCAGACATATGAAAACCTGAAAAACCTACTTGGAGCAATCCTTGCAAAGGACGCTCGGACGATGGTTGTCGTTGCACAGATCATCCCGATATTTAACCCTGCTGATTCTCGGAGCAATCCTAAGGTTCAGGAATTCAACAACTACATTCCACAATTGGCAGGCCAGCTTAGTTCGTCATGGAACCGTGTTGTTCGCTCGGTGGACATGTATCAAGGAATGCTCTACCCGGACGACTACTGGTATTACCCTTCTTATCCGGGTATCGATGGGGTTCATCCTGGTTACCTTGGATACCAGAAGATGGCAGCCAAGTGGAGCGCGATGATTGAAAGTCTCCCGCAGCTTGAGCCAGTCTCTAAGCCGGAATTCGATCCTGAGTATGCGGCAGCCGCACCGACAGCGGAAGTAGACGGCGAATTACAGGCGGCAAGCAGACTCATGTTGGGTTTACCGATCGACGGTGAATGAGATTCCACGAGTTTTTTTCAGGCATCCACCCTCACACACCCCCGCCGGCCATCGCCTCTCTGGTAATGGCCTTGGGGATTCTGGGGGAGTGAACGCTCCGGCGTGTAGTTGCCTCATCCTCGGGGTCATTTTCTTTGCCTACGACTCCGGCGGGCTGGTCCCTCCGGCTGTGCCCGCCCCCCAGAAATGGGAGCCCGGCCTCTCCCCGTGAAGCCGGGTTTTCAGATTCATGATGCGCAATGTCAATATCGAGCCCCCGGATGCGTACATAGTAAAAGTGGGATGTGCCGTCCTGGGTTTAGGGATCGATTAGGCTCATCGCCTCAGACCTAGCCCGGTTTCTCTTCCCAGGGGAGGCCTGGGCTATTTGATATTATGAATGGTCACAATCAACGTTCGGTAATTGGTCAGTAGCGCTTTGGTGTGAAAGCGCGACTGCCCCCGGCCCTTTCCGCCATGCTGATCCTTATCATTCGTTAGCATTCGACTCCACTTCGCCTCTCAACCAGCGAGTGTGGAGTCGTGTCTGTAGCGAGTATCTAGTTCCGGTGCTCTGGTGAGGCGCTCCAGTACCGCACCGTGCCGTCATGCATGAATGCGAACAGCGTCTCGCTCTGGGGATTGAACGCCAGGGATATGGCGGGAGTTGCTCCCGCGGCCTGCAGGATTAGCAGAAGATCACCGGTTTGGACCTCCCAGACGAGGATCTGTCCATTGGTGCTGGAAGAGAAGAGGCGTTGATCATCGGGGCTCCAGATGACGGAATCCACATCCGCCGTATGTCCGGTCAGGGTCTTGCGGAGTCGTCCGGTGCGGGCATCCCAGATCTTGATCACATCGTCATTGGCGAAGGAGGCAATCAATGATCCTGAGGTGTTGAAACGACAGCCGGTGACTAATTCCTCATGCCCGATCAAGGTCATGAGCAGGCGTCCGTCGGCCAGATCGACGAGTTTGAGGTTCTTGCTGCTATAAGAGGCGATCACAAGCCTGCGTCCGTCAGGGGAGAATGAAATGGCATACATCGCAAGATTATCGTACTTGAATTCACTGACGATTCGCTGTTCTCTGTGATCAATGAGAACCAAACCCGAACCGAAGCCGACGGCGATCAGTCCGCCGTCCGGATTCCATTGAACTACCGAGGGCTTGTCATGCGGAAGCGGAATCGCAACGAGCGACTGACCGGTCACCGTATCAATTATTGAGAGCGTCGCGGATCCCTCATGCATGACGGCCAGCATACGGGCATCGTGACTGAGATCGTCTTGGGTTACCGGTGCATCCATGGGGATCGCCCGGATGATCGTGCGAGACGGGGCATCCCAGAGTCGGATGGTGTTGTCCATCATCGCCGTGGCGAGGATTGGGCCATCGGCGCTCATGGCAATGGGTTGTATGTCTCGTCGCCGAACTCGTCCGGGGAGATGAGTCGCTTCGGCTCGTGACTGAATGTTCCATTGGCGTATCGTTCCGTCCCCAGATGCGGAAAGAAGCCGGGTGGTGTCGGTAGGATCGAAGGCCACTGCGCGCACTATATCTGTGTGTCCTCTGAACTGATTGAGCGGACGCCCGGAATCAGCCTCCCAGAGTTGAAGGGAATGATCCGTCGAAGTCGAGACATAGCGTGAGCCGTCGTGATTGAAGACCGCGTCGAGCACCCATAGGCCGTGCGGCTGCCGGGCGGCGACGTACCGATCATCGTCAAGCTGCCATACGCTCAACTTGCCGCCAACGCTATCTATTATTGAAGACACCAGCTTTCGACCCGTGGGATCGAAATCAACGCTCTCGGAGGCCCAAAGTTTGAACTCTCCTTCGGGGAGCGGTCGCTCGCGGAGCAAGCGTCCGGTTTCGACATCAAAGATGATCACCCGACCGTCACGGGCGGCCGAGGCGATTCGGCGCCCATCGGGACTCATGGCGAGATCCCAGATCTCATCCGAGTTGCCATCGATCGTTCGGATCAACTCGCCGGACTCGACATCCCAGCACTTGATCAAGAAGTCATATCCGGCGGAGAAAAGCATAGCGCCATCGGCGCTGAAGACAACATCGTGCACGAGCCCGTCATGGGCTTCGATGGTCCGACGCAGTCGTCCCGTCGAGGCGTCCCAGAGACGCACGGTCCGGTCGGCGGAACCGCTGGCCAGCCATTGTCCATCAGGGCTAAACTGGACGGACCAGGCAGTGTCGACGTGGCCACGCAGGATGTGCAGCGTCGAGCCGGAGTGCGCATCCCAGATGCGAACGGTCCGATCGGCCGAGGCGGAGGCGAATTGCAGACCGGAGGGGGCGTAGGCCACGTCCAGCACGGCGCCGTCATGGCCCGAGTACACCGCCAGGCTCGTGTCGGTCCGGGCCATGAGGTATCGCCACTCCCAATGGCGCAGGGATTCGGGCACGCGCTCAAGGTATTTTCGCATCATGACCACGTTGCTGCCTTCGCGGGCGTTGCCAGCCAGGGAGATGTTGGCGAGAAAGGATTGTTGTTGCGCCTCGTCACGTTCCAGAGCGATCGTCTCGGCCTGATCCTTAATGACCAGGTTGACGCCCGTGAGCACGATGATTGCGGCCAGAAGCACGAGTAAGATCGACACCACCGCTGCAACCAGCGGCTTGTTGCGGCGGGCGAGCAGACGCAACTGGTACATCACGCTGGGGGGCCGGGCGATGATCGGTTCCTGGCTGAAGTATCGCCTCAGATCGTCGGCGAGTTCCGCCGCGGAGCGATAGCGTCGATCGCGATCCTTCTCCAGCGCCTTGAGCACGATCGTCTCGAGATCACCGCGGACAGTTCGATCAATCGTGCTGGGGCGGCTCGGGGGCGTGTCCTGGATAATGCGGATGATCTCGGGGATCGGCACATCGGTCAGTTGGTAGGGAAGCCGACCGGTGAGCAACTCATAAAGCACGATCCCGAGCGAGTACACATCAGTGCGCGTGTCCAGGTCATGCGGATCGGCCCGGCATTGTTCGGGGCTCATGTAAGGCAGCGTCCCGATGAGCTGACCGATGTCGGTCTGCAGCGTGGTGACGGCCAAGTCGGCGTCGGTCGCCCTGGCAACCCCGAAGTCGATGATTTTTATCCGACCGGACGAGTCGACGAGCAGGTTTCCGGGCTTGAGGTCGCGGTGGATGATGCCCTTCTGGTGACCGTGATCGACGCCCTCGCAGATTTGGAGAAACAACTCCAGCCGGGCCTTCATATCCAGGGATTGACGCCGGGCGTAGTCCGTGATCTTGCACGCCCCGGGGATGTATTCCATGGCGAAGTAGGGGACGCCACCGCTGCCGTCGTCATGCATGCCGGCCTCGTGGATCTGGGCGATGGCGGGGTGATTGAGGCGGGAAAGGACCTGGGCCTCGTACTGGAATCTGCGCAGGGCCTGACGCGAAGCGAGCCCCCGCTTCATCACCTTCAGGGCGACGGTGCGGTGGGGTTGCTCCTGGACGGCGGAGTAGACGACCCCCATGCCGCCTTCGGCGATGACGCTGCGGACGTGATACCGGCCGATGTGCTGACCGACATACGAATGGCGTGTCGCCGGATCAATGTTGGATGCATCGAGCACGGGTTTCTCGAGAAACGCGCCGGCGGTGGCCTCGGAATCGAGCAAAGACTCGACTTCGCGTCGCAAGTCTTCGTCGCCTGCGCAGACGCGATCAAGGAACGACTTGCATCGATCGGAGTCGAGTTCGACGACCTGATCGAAAAGATCAAGCGCTGCGCGGGCTCGCTCGACGTCAGGGCTCATCGCTCGCTCCTTTGGAAGCGGCGTCATCGGCCAGCTCCCGATGCAACCAGATCCTCGCCGAGCGCCAGTGCTGCTCGACGCTCCGCAACGACCTGTCGAGCATCCGCGCGATTTCCTCCATGGTCATGCCCCCGAAGAACCGCATCTGGACGATGTTCATCCGGATCGGGTCGATCGCTTCGAGTTTGTCCAGGGCCTCACCGAGCGCCAGCAGATCGACATTCGTGATCGAATCCACGGCGATATTCACATGGCTGAGCGTGAGGGGCTTCTGATCGCCTCCCCGCTTCAGGCGTTTTTCGGTGCGGGCGTGATCGATGAGGATCCGGCGCATGATCGTGGAGGCGACGGCGAGAAAGTGGGCCCGGTCGCGCCACTCGACCCGGGTCTGATCGACCAGCTTGAGGTAGGCGTCATGAGCCAGGGCGGTCGTCTGGAGAAGCGGTCCCGGACTTTCCCGGCGCATGTACGCCTGGGCGGCCTCGTGAAGTTCTGCATAGATGATGGGGGCCAGATCTTCCGCGGCCGCAGGCTCACCCGCGCTGAGCTTTCGAAGCAGCATCGTCGCTTCGCCGGCCTCGCTCATGAATTCGCCTCCACGAAAGAAATTAAGAATTTCATGCGGGTTGCCCCGTCCATTGTCGCTTAAGTGGGTGGCTCAGGCAAGAAAATCCCGAATCGCAGCAAATAAGGGGATTCCTTATGTATTGCCCGCAACCTATCTGGCCTGTCCTGGGACTCACGATGGCGATTCTTACGCCAGTCATTGAGGCGGGGATCACTCCGAGTTTTCAGGGTCTGGGCGATCTGCCCGGCGGCATCTTTTCCAGCGAGGCCAGAGGCGTGTCCGCCGACGGTTCGGTCGTGGTCGGTCTCGGCAATAGCGCATCGGGGCGAGAGGCGTTCCGGTGGACGAGCGGGGGCGGGATGGTCGGCCTGGGCGATCTGCCCGGCGGCGACTTTTCTAGCCATGCATTTGACGTGTCCGCCGACGGTTCGGTCGTGGTTGGTCGAAGCATAAGCACTTTGAGCAATCCGAATCGTGAGGCGTTCCGCTGGACGAGCGGGGGCGGGATGGTCGGTCTGGATGATCTGACAGGCGGAGACTTTAAAAGCGAAGTCATTGGAGTGTCCGCGGACGGCTCGGTGGCGGTTGGTGAAGGCAACAGCGTTTTTGGCAACGAACCGTTCCGCTGGACGAGCGGGGGAGGCATGGTCGGTCTGGGCGATCTGCCCGGCGGCATCTTTTTCAGCCGGTCCTATGGCGTGTCCGCCGACGGGTCCGCGGTGATCGGTCGTAGCTTCAGCGTTTCTGGCAGCGAGGCGTTTCGTTGGACGAACGGGGGCGGGATGGTCGGTCTGGGTGATCTGCCCGGCGGTGTATTCATGAGCCGCGCGAATGGAGTGTCCGACAACGGCTCGGTGGTGGTCGGCTATGGCATCAGCGCTTCGGGCCAGGAGGCGATCATCTGGGATGCCGCCAACGGCATGCGGAGCCTCAAGCAGGTTCTGGAGACGCAATTTGGCCTGAGCCTTACCGGATGGACGCTTACTGAAGCCATGGCGATTTCCGATGATGGCCAGACCATCGTCGGCGTTGGCACAAACCCCGATGGCAATTCTGAAGCATGGAGAGCAACGCTGCCGCCTCCCGCGTGTCCGGCCGATACCGACGCCAGCGGCACCGTCAACGTCAACGACCTGCTGGCTCTGCTCGCAGCCTGGGGACCGAACCCCGGCCACCCCGCCGACATTACTGGAGATGGCACAGTGAACGTTACCGACCTTTTGCAATTGCTTGCGGAGTGGGGGGAGTGTCCGTAACGCGAAAAGGTTCGTCAGTATGCGTGGAACAGGACCGAGAGGTGGATCATTCCGGAGTAAACGGCCCGGCGCCGAGCCGGGCGAAGGTCATTCGGGAAAATCTAAAGATGAGGTGATGTCGTGAAGCACAGCAGAATAACAACCGGATCGTTTGCGACAGTAGTGAGTCCGCTTCCAGCCCTGGCCATGGTCACTTCGTTGGTCATAGTGCAAGCCGCCTCGGCCCAACAGATCCACGTAGTCTGGAATTCCAGTACCTGCTTCTCTGGTGACTGGAACAGCTTGTGCTGGGGTGCCGATCCTATGCCCAACAACGGGAATATGGGTTTTACCTACGTAGCGGCAATCTCAGATGGCAGCGCCAATGTCACCCTGAACCTGAATGTCACGCTGGATGGACTCGACATTCTCGGGAATGGGGCCACGAATGTTGTTTTCATGGAAAACGGCAGAGATCTGTCGATCATGGGCGGCCCTCTGGCTGGGGGTGCTACGGGTTTCATTCACCTCGATGGATCGCTGCTCATGCAGTCAACTGGCAACAACACCGATCTTAAGGTGACCGCCGGCCCCAATGGGAAAGTGCTCATAATCGATTCCATTTTTACTCCCGGCCTGCTTCAGATGTCCAATATTTTCTCGAATAGGATATTCGGCGCGACCGGTACAGAAACCATCAAATTTGGTGGTGGGCTGACCGTCCGCGGCTCCGGCCAGATCGGCCTGAATCTGACGACGCTTGTCAACCAGGGGGCCATTATCGCCGACCAGTTCGAAAAGCTCCTGATCGATCCCGGCCTCGGCGGGATGACCAACTCGGGGCTGATGGCGGCTCGGAGCGGAGGCCTGCTTGAACTCCAAGCTGCAGTGTACGACAACACGCTCGGCGAAATCCGCGCCGAAGACCTGTCCACCGTGCAATTCAATTCCGGTATCCAGGTCATCGGCGGCCTGATCGTCGCCCAAAGTGGCGGGCTGTTCGACTTCAGGGGAGGCACTTTGCTTGGTCCGACCATCCGGATCGATGCCGGCGGCGTGGGTGAGGTCGCAGGCAGCTTCTTAAACCCCACCACAATAGAGAATCTCATCAACAACGGCGACATCGTCCACAACAACGGAAAGGCTCTGGCCATGTCGGGGCTCCTGACCAACACCGGCAATTATTCGATGAACTCAACCGGCAACAACACGGATTTGCTTCTCATCGACGACACGGTGCTGGACGGCGGGGGCGTGATCAACATGTCCAACACCACCAGTAACAGAATCTTCAGTCCCTCGGGGTTTAAGTTATTCACCAACGTTGACAACACGATCCGCGGTGCCGGGCAGATCGGCCTAAATCTGACGACGCTTGTCAACCAGGGAGCCATGATCGCCGACCAGTTCACACCGCTCCGAATCGATCCCGGCCTCGGGGGGATGACCAACTCGGGATCGCTTCAGGCTGAAACTCTTGCAGAATTGCGACTCGAGCCAGGAGCCTTCACAACTTCCGGTTCGGTGTTCGCAGCAACGGGCGGTACCATCACGCGTGTTGCGACGGATTACATCCAGACTGCGGGCTCTACCATCATCGATGGCTCCCTCGTTCTCAACGCAGGCGGGATGGTCACACTTGACGGCGGCATCCTGGGTGGTAGCGGACAGGTCTTTGCCCATGTCAACAATGTCGCGGGCATAACCTCGCCGGGCAGTTCAGCCGGAACGCTCACTGCCAACGGCGACTACATCCAGGGCATCGCCGGAGGCCTCGCTATTGAAATCGGCGGCACAAGTCCGGGCCAGTACGATGTTCTGGCGATCACTGACGATGCGTTGCTGGCCGGATCGCTCGATGTAACATTCATCGACGGCTTCGATCCTCTGGTCGGCCAGACGTTTACCGTCCTTACCGCGACCAATGTCTTCGGCGAGTTCGATGCTATCATCAGTTGTGCGGGACTCAACGTAACGTACAACCCGGACAACGTGATTCTGACGATCACTTCGGAGTGCCCTGATTGCGTGGGCGATACCAATGCTGATTCACAGGTCAATGTCACCGACCTGCTTGCCCTTCTCGCCGCCTGGGGATTATGCCCGGCTACTTGCCCGCCGGACATCAATACAGATGGCGATGTCAACGTCACCGACCTGCTGGCCCTCCTCGCGGCGTGGGGCGCGTGTCCGTAGAACGTTTGGCATCTGTTCAGTTGCGCTTTTAGGTCAAAGCGCAACTGAATACCCAAACCAAAGAGCTGTCGCAATCCGGGTCCGAGCTGGCTCCGCTTACCTGACTCGAATGTCTGGACCTTCGCCCGGCTTGTCTGCCGTTTTCTTTCTGCTCCTGATGGAGGCGATGGCCTGGGCGTTTGTGTGAGCCCAGACGAGAGTTTTCGGTCTTTGCCGGAATTTCACTCACACCAATACCCAAGCCCTTGCCTCTACTTTAGATAGCAAGGATAGCGCTGATCCGCTACGGATTCTGATGTAGAATCGGATCACACTGACGGAGATCTTCAGGAGTAAGGGGACGGCCGGGGGGTCTATGAGAGCACTCTACCTCTAGCTAGGAGTTTGAAATGTCCAAGCAGTCTGCAGAGAAATCATGCCCTTTCTGCCGAGAAAAGATCAAGACGGATGCGATCAAGTGCCGCTTCTGCAACTCGATGCTATTGCCTTGCGACCTTGATCGGTCGACGTCAAGTGATCAAGTCACCTATGTACTTGACCGTGGTCTAATCAGATTTGGAAAGTTCTGCCTCAGCCTCCTCGCGATCTTTTCGATCATTGGGCTGACGCTCTACGGTCTGGACATCAATAATAGCGCCAGAAGCGCCGCAGAGTCCCGTGACGCCGCGATAAGCGCAAAAAACTCTGCCGAACAGGCCAAGACGTATGTCTCTAATACCCAAGACCAAATCATGGCACTCAAGAGTAGAATGGAAGATATTGTGACCGAGAGCCTAATCCGCCTGGAGACAACACGGAGGGCATTGAAAGACTCGCTCGACGAATTGGCCGCACTCAAACATACGCATAGTATCCTTAGAGCGCTAGCCTATGAGAGGGAAACGCCGAATAATACTTCAGATCGTACTAGCCTAATAGAATATACATCTAGGACATGGGTATCAGGAATGGTTCTGCACATTGCCTTTATAGGTGGAACGACTGCAGCGCAGGAACTTGTCAAAAGCGTCGCTCCTGAGTGGACCAAGTATGCGTCTATTACATTTGAGTTTGTTGATGAGCTGGACGCTGCGGAGATTCGGATCTCATTTGAGAGCACCAGCAGCTGGTCATATCTGGGGACCGATAATATGTCCATTCTGGATATAGATCAAGCCACTATGGACTTGGGCGTGCTGCTGATCGACGGCTTTCCGCAGGAGAAAAAGCGCTTCGCCATACTGCATGAATTTGGCCATGTTCTAGGGTTTACCCACGAACATCAGAATCCGAACCGAACATTTATGTGGAACGAGGAAGTGGTACGGAAGGAATTGGCTGGTGTTCCTACATTCTGGCCGTCGAACCGCATTGAAGCTAACATCTTCAGGTTTACCAATGACAGCAGCAAACCGTTTGACCGGAAATCGGTCATGATGTATGCCTTCCCAGGCTCATGGTTTGAGGGAGAATTCGGAGCGACAACGATCAGCGATCAGTTGTCTGAAGGAGACAAGCAGTGGGCAACAATCGTGTATGGTGGACGCCCGTGATGGTCCTCAAAGGATGAGCGAATGCGAGCTAGTCTAAGTGAGTAAAAACACCCGAATTGGTGCGGAATTGAGTGCAATCGAAAATTTGGAAGTAAGTACCTGACGTAATCGTTGTAGAATGACCCAATGCCAGAGCCAGCGTTAGAATCAACATCCTCCTGCGAGCCCCGGCGAGTCATGGCATGGCAGGGCAAGCCTAGGCTTGGCCATCCCCGGTAGCTTGCCAGCGACAACGCCCTGGTTGAACCGGGGCGTCTTTGTGGCTGGTACTGAAGGCTGAATCAGGAAATTCAGACCAGAATCGCAAGAAAAAAAGCCCGTAGCCCGATCTTCCCCGAGTAATTGTTTTCAGTGTCACTCACCACGTACGACCCTGCAAGGCCTCAATCACCGCAAACGGCGCGATATGATCGAGATACCGCGCCGTGGTCGCAATTGACCGGTGGCCGAGTTGCTTCGAGATGACCCCGATGTCCAGACCCTCCGCCCGTAGTTCGGATGCGTGGGTGTGTCGTAACCCATGGGCATGGACGCGCTTGTCGATCCCGGCTTGGCGGCCCAGACGGGGGAAGAGCACGCGGATGTAGCTGTCGGCGAGGAGTTTACCGTCGAGTAGGCAGAAGACCGGGTCGCGCCCGTTGATGCCAAGGTCGGCACGAATCTCAAGCCAGCGTAGAAGCTTATCGAAGGCTTGGCCGTCCATGCCCACAGTCCGCGACTGACCGCCCTTGGCGAAGAGGACGCGGATGGCACCATTCCGGGGGTCGAGGTCTTTGGGCCGCAGCGCCAGGGCCTCGTTGATCCGCAGGCCAGCTCTATAAAGGATGGTGATCAGGGCGCGGTTGCGAATGCCTGCAGGTGTATTCGCGCATACATCCATAAGTGCTGCTATCTCTTCTGGAGAGAGAACTTCAGGCGGGAAGCGGCGTTTGGGTTTCTTCTTGGCAACCTTCCTGGGGTTCCACCCGTTGGAAGTGATTGGTTGCATGATTGCCGGGTCGCCATTTTTCCTAGCCATGGAGATACTCCTGATCGTCAGTTGCGCTTTCCGTGCAAAGCGCGACTGGAACGACGTCAGGACTACCTCAAAGGGCGTTTTCGCTCAAGTCAAATGTACGAATCGACTCTCGAATCCCTCCTCTGGCAGGATGATGTGCTTGAATGTATCGCAGAGCGGCGTGCCGTCATGTGCAATATGACGATTGCATTCGTGGCATTCCGGAACGAGCTCGTCACCCGTGGTCATCACGACCCCGCGCAAAATCACCTCGGGGAAGTTGCAGCCAATGCATGCCTGCACGGGCATGGGCAGCAACCGTTCAAGACGCATCATTCTTCGGTGCCATCGACTTGAGGTCATGGTCGCTCCCCCGCTTCCTGGCGACGCTTGATGTTGCCATCGATACGTTCGTACTTGGACAGTTCACCGTTGATGTGGTTCTGTCGTATGTCATCAAGCTTCTGGAATATCTCGTCCCTGGTCAGGAGCGGGCCGAGCCTACGCCAGCGATAGGCCTCGTCGCCGTTGTTTGCTGAATTGGCAAGCAGACGGCGGATGCTCCGATACTCCTCTTCGTCGTGGCAATCTTCGCGTTCGACATCGGGCAAGGCCGGATGCATGCGCAGGAGGATGTCGGCGATGTGCCGTTCACAGAGTTCCACTCGATGGTGCGATCCCGGCCCGCGCAGATTGGCGGCACGCTCGAGGCGGTTCAGCTTGGTCGCTATGGCTTTCACGGTGGGTGTCAGTTGGGGATTGGCAGCGGCACGGGCTCATAGACGACTGAGATCAGGTTGAAGCGTCCGCACTCGGGGCAGCCGTGGGTCTCAGACTCGGGGTCGTCCTCGTAGTGCGCCACCCAGATACCCGCGCCATGGCAAAATGTGCAAGCGTCTTTCGGATAATGAGTTCGCTCCAGACGATTCAGCCGTGTGGTGAGGTGCGAGATCATCGGCGATGGTTCCGGGTGGAATTGGCCTTCTCAGCCACCCCTTCGAGGGCTTCCACTCGAGCGGCGAGGTCGTCCAACTCGATGCCTTCCCGACCGAACTTCAGAAGCGTGGAGGCGGCAGTGACACGAGCGTGGGATGGCGCTGAGGTATCGGCCATGATCGTGGCCAGCGTGTTGACGGCCAGGGGCGCGTAGTGCTGGGTGAGACCGATGGCCTGGCTGAACGCTTCACGTCTCGCCTTGCGGTAGAGCCGGTTGAATTCCTCTTCGGCGAGCCATCGTACGAGCGTGCGATGACTGACTTCGGCCGTCTTGGCGGCCTTGGTGATCGTGGGTTCAAGAAGCAGCGCGAGGATGGCCCGTTCCTGCTTGGGATTGAGAACGTCGAAGGGGTGCTCGGGCGTCTCTTGGTCGCAGCTGGTTGGCTCGGGTTGGGAGACCATGGTGTTGAAGAACCGTAGCGCGCAATCCGGGTGCATGATCCAGATGGTGGAAGCGCGCAGAAAAAAACCCGGCGGGAGCCGAAACTCAACCGCCGGGCGCTTCCGGGGGTAAATTTGATTGTGCGATCACGGTAGCACCGGATACTCAGTGGTCAACTACTTCGACGAGACGTGGACCATCTCATGAATAATCTCCTAACACTGATCAATCCACGCAGGCAGCGCCTCGATATCCAGCGTCCCGTCCTGGTTACGTGGTGGCGGGCCGTTTCTGTTTTCAGTAATCTCGAACAAGCGATCGAGTCGGGCCCGAGCCTCCGGATTGTTGTCAATGGCGTCCTGAAGGTGAAAGGCGTGCATGCGTTCCAGCTTTTGCAATCGACCTGCGAGATTCATCCGGAATCCTCCGGTCCTGGTGATGAGCGATGATCGTCTTGTCCATTTCTCATTCCATTCCACATGCTGGATTGTGGTTGGGATTGCGGGCCAATCATTGGAGCAGCAATCGGAACCGATGACCGCAGCGTTCGTTGAGGCATCTCACCCAGGACAGGGCCGTGCCGTCGCCCTGATCGGTGATCGATCGATACTTGCGGAGTCGAAAATGGCCGCATTCGGGACATTTGGGCCGAGGGTAGGTGACCGTGGGCAGACGATTTGATACGCCGGGTTCGACAAAGTCCTGGGCCACAGGTTGGGCCGCGTCGCGTTCCTCGGGAATAGGCGATTCGGTGGCCGGGGGCGGGGGATCTTCGCGGTACGTGGCGTTGTGGGCCGCGAGGGCGACGATCGTCTTGAGTTGGCTCATGGCGTTGTCCTTCGGAATAGGTTGCAAGTGGGTGGATGCCCACTTGTCTGAATCTGACTGGAATGTCGGCATATTTGACTTGATGACTCCGCGAACTCATGCCCTGATCGTCGTCGCTGGAGCATGGCTTCAGATTGGCCTGGCATGGCCCCGGCCGCATGAACAAACACATCTGACCAAGGAGTACATCGATGGCGAAGAAAAAGACCAACGCGAAAAAGAGCACGGAGCAGCTTCGGAAGGAGGCGATCAAGGACATCGACAAACGGCTCGACGGTGACCAGAAGAAGCCTGCCAAGAAGGATACCGCGGCGAGCAAGACGGCCAAGGCACCCAAGGCGAATGACCCGAAGCCGAAGCGGTTGAGTGGACTCGATGCCGCAGCCCAGGTTCTGGCCGAGGCCGGGAAACCACTGGACTGCCTTGACATCATGGAAGCGATCATCAAGAAGCGACTTTGGGGCTCCTTGGGCAAGACACCGCACGCGACCTTGAGCGCGGCGATGAGTCGAGAGATCACCAAGAAGGGCAAGGATTCCCGGTTCGTGAAGGCCGGCCGCGGACTGTTCGCGACTACAGGAAAGGCGGTTTGACCTATGTTGAAATTCGCCGTCTTGATCAAGCAATCGACGTTCCAGGCGATCAATGAGCATTCGATTGCTCAGACGATGAGCGGCGTGAAGTCGCTGAACGAAACGGAGATGCTGGTGCTGCTGGACAGGGAAGTGATCGAGGCCATCC
>JAPULD010000262.1 GCA_027295365.1 Planctomycetota bacterium | reverse complement strand
GGGGCTCGTCAACCCGGGCGAGGAGGTCATCCTCTTCGAGCCTTATTATGATTGCTATCGAGCCGCGCTGGCGATGGCGGGGGCGATTCCGAAATTTGTGACACTCCGCGCGCCCGACTTTGCCGTCGATCCCGATGAGTTGCGAGCCGCGTTCACCAGCAAGACTCGGGCGATCCTCGTCAACACCCCTCACAACCCGACCGGCAAGGTGTACTCGCGTGAAGAGATGGAGATGATCGCCTCGCTCTGTAAGGAATTCGATTGCCTGGCCATCTCCGATGAGGTTTACGAGCATCTGGTCTTCGAGGGCGAACACATCCGCATGGCCACCCTCGATGGCATGTGGGAACGCACCATCACGTTGTCATCACTGGGCAAGACGTATTCCCTGACGGGTTGGAAGATTGGCTGGGCGATCGCCCCCGGAAATTTGACGCAGGGGGTCAGGAGTGCGCATCAGTTTCTTTCCTTTGCGACGGCGACGCCCTTGCAGCATGGAGCGGTGGCGGCGTTGCAGGCCGATCAGTCGTATTACGATGAGTTCATTGCCAACTACCGAGGGTGGCGCGACCTTCTGGTCGATGGCCTGAGCCGGATCGGGTTCGAGGTCTACAAGCCCGCGGGGACGTACTTCGTCCTGGCGGATCACAGTTCGTTCGGGTTTGACACGGATGTCGAGTTCTGTCGTCATCTCGTCAAGGAAGTGGGGGTCGCGGCGATCCCCCCCAGCGCGTTCTATCACGATCCCGCCGATGGTCACAAGCTGGTGCGGTTCGCATTCTGCAAGGATGAGAAGACGTTGCGCGAAGCCTTGTCGAGAATGGAGCGGGGGTTGAAAGTCAAGTCGTAGTTTTACGTGTGCCGAGAATACACACCCCGAAGCTCAACGCCGTGGCCACCAGCATCTTCCAGGGGAAGGCGATGGTGAAATCAAGGCCGAGACTTGGAGCCCACATGGCCCAATACTTGTCCTGCATCAACAGCACCGAGACGAATCCCATCGCCAGCGCGGCCATTACGCTCCATTGGTTGCCCCGAGTGGTCAGGAGAGCCGTCAGGAAGACCGAGAGCAATCCTGAGTAGGCGAAGACCATCACACCCAAGGCAAAGTTGATCAGCGTGTCGCCCCCGGCTTGTTGCCAGAAGACGCAAAAGCAGGCGAAGGCGGCAAGGGCGACTGCCCAGAAACCGACCGCCCATCGTGAGGCGGTTCGTTCCTGCTGGGACGAGGCTTTATGTTTACGCAGTGGCCGATAGAAATCCGCGATCGTCGTCGAGGCCATTGCGTTGAGCGCCGAGTCCATGCTGCTCATCGCCGCGGCGAATAACCCTGCCATCATCAACCCCCGAAGCCCCGTCGGCATCTCGTGAAGGATGAACTCGAGAAACACCTTGCGGGAATCGTCGATCTCATAACCAGGTGCAGAGGCTCCCATCAGATCTGGGCGTGAATAAAAAACGTAGAGCATCAAACCCATGACGAGAAACAGGAACACGATGGGCCAGCCGATCAGGTTGGAAAGGATGACCGACCAACTCCCTTTTCGAGATGACTTGCACGTCAGCATCCGTTGCGTGAGGTCCTGATCCGTGCCGTACGCGGCCAGATTGAACAACGTCATGCCAATCAAGATCGCCCAGAGCGTATATGGCTTGGCGAAGTCTTCCTTTGAATTCAATCCCACATCAAGCATCTGCAGCTTGTCGCCCTCGGGTGCGCTGCGCAGGGCTTCGATGAACTGCGATGTGTCGATGGGCATCTTCTGCCAAAGCAGGACCAACGCGATGCCCAGCGTGGTGATGTACACAACTGCTTGCAGGACATCCGTCCAGATCACGGCTCGTATGCCCCCGATCATCGTGTAGAAAGTCGCCCCGCACGCGATGATGGCGATCGAGATGATCAACTGGGTCGGTTCGATCGAGCCGAACGCGACCAGCGAGAAGGGGAAGGCGACGATGAAGAGCCTGGCCCCACTGGCGAAGATTCGCCCAATAAGAAACATCGCCCCCGCGCTGCGCTGGGCCAGGGGGCCGAATCGATGGCCCAGCAGTTCGTAGATGCTGGTGACGTTGTGTTTGTAGAACGCCGGGATGAAGAGGACCGCGACGAGGATGACCGCCAGCAATCCCCCCAGGTTGGCCATGAGGTAGGTCAGGTTTCCCGCGTAGGCCTGTTGGGGGCCACCGACGAAGGTGGCCGCGGACTGGCTGGTGGCGAGGATGGAAATGGCCACCGCCCACATGGGCATTGATCGAGAGGCCAAAAAGTAATCATCCCCCCCGCCCCCGGATACGGTATCCCCGGTCTCACCTGATCGTTTCCGCCCCGCCCAGATGCCGATCACGACCACCAGCGCGAGATACGCGACCAGGATCAGCCAATCCCAGAAAACAAAACCACCTTGGGCGAGGTACATGGAGTCATCGTCGAGCCCCGGGATGGGGATGCCAGCAATCGAAAGGGGGAATCGATGGGACTTTCAAGGTCAAAGCGCACGATGTGCCGATGCATGGCCCATGGCCCAACTCAGCCCAATTCTGGTTCTGGATCGTGGTGATCTCTCCTCCCTGTGTGCGACCCTGCTCGATCCGAACCCCGAAAGGCTGATTCTCTGGCATGTGAGGGAGACCGACAGTGCGGCCAATCGTCGCCTTCAGGCGTGTCAAGCCAAGGCCAAGGCGATGGGGGTCAAGCGATTGATCACCTCCGAGCCCCTGGAACTTGGATTGAAGGGCATGACGCCCCCGGCGGAGCTGTATCAAGCCATGGTTCTGATTCAGGGGGCCGCGATCGCAAGGCAACTCAAATGCGATCGAATTATCTGGCCCAGACAGGTCGGCCCCGATTTCGAGCGAATGGGAGAACTCGTCGATCGTGCGAGCCAGATCGCGGATCTGGCCTCTGGAGGCAAGGAGGACAAGAAAATTGTCATCGATTTACCCCTCGTGGACCTCACGGACGAGTATATGGTGGATCTGATCGAGGAGGCCGCGGGTCCCCTGGAGCTGTTTTGGCCCTGTGATGAGGGGGGAGCGGCACCTTGCGGCGAGTGTCGGAGTTGCCAGCGTTGGCAGGGGGCTTTCGAGGCGATGGGGGTTGCCTGGCCCTGGGTTGGGGCCATGGCCTGAAAGAAGCGAAATTGAGTACTTGGCAGACCCGGATTTCCGGCTACAATCTCCGATTCCCGATATAGGAGCTCGGTCAGTGTACGCCATCATCGAAGACAGCGGAACGCAAATCAAGGTCGCCCCGGGCGACGTCATTGACATCGATCCGCGTGAGATCAGCAGCAAGGGCAAGTCCCCCAAGGTCACCTTTGACCGCGTGCTGCTGGTGGGCGATGTCGATTCTGACGATGCCTCGACGATCGGGGCTCCCTACGTCGATGGAGCCAGCGTCATTGCTGAGATCCTCGACGAGATTAAGGGTGCGAAGATCGATGTGATCAAGTTCAAACGCCGCAAGGGTTACAAGCGTAAGAACGGCCATCGCCAGCCCTACCTGCGGGTCAAGATCACCGACATCAAGTCCTGATCCGAATCATCAACTGGAATTTGAAGCATTGCTCTTGGTTTTCGGGGCGACGCTGTTCTTGACGAAACGCGTCTTGCCCAACGAGTCCGTGACGTACTGGCTGACCGAGACGAACAGGCTTCGTGCCTTCTTGGCATCCCGGGTCGCGGTGAACTGGCCGGATATCTGGGCCGGTCCGAGCAGGTCGATGAAGCCAGGGGTGGATTCGCCCAGTCTCAACGAAGCATCTCGAATGGAAAGCGTGACTGATGAGCCCTGCAAGTCTCCGCTCGGGATGGCATAGCCAGCGCCGATGTAGATGCCCACTTCGCCATGGGAGATGACGACGTAGCGAATCGAGGCATTTGTGGCGGAAGAGTCCATGGGAGTCGAGCCGGCCTTGGGGCTCCAGATCATTTCCACGTGCACGATCTGGCCTTCAACCACCCGGCCCGCCAGCAGATCCTGGACCGAGACATCGCTCAGCCAGAATGAGGTTTCCGTTTGAGGCTCATTCGTGAACACGGCGGTCGTGAAGTTCGATTCGAGCAGGACGGGTTCGTTTTTCAGGGACTGCACAGACAAGACGCCGGTGATGGGGGTGGCTTTGCATCCCCCAAGCATCAACAGCGGAAGCATGACCACGAGCATGAATGCCCAGGCCAAAGTCTCTTTGTGTTTTCGCGAACGGGGAATCATGAGCACCCTTGCCTTCATGCGATCTCAGCCAATCGACTCCCCGGATTTTATGGACATTTCGCCGGCAAGGTATTCAATCTCCGTTGGCAACATGGTCTGCACATCATCGGCTTGCTTGAGATCGGTGATCTCCGCTTCGATTCCAAGGCATTCCAGGCTGTTGCGTTCGACGATGCCCCTGATCTGTGATCGGGGGATCGAGGGTAGCTGTGTGCCCTGGCTGAACGCGTTGACGGTGTACAGCAGTTCGATGGCCTTCTCGGGCAATTCATAGGGGAACCCAGAGCCGAACAGCAATTTGTCCATCACCTGGTATTCCGTGGCGCTGAGCAATGCGTTGTAGAGCTGCCAGGGGCGTGACGCGACGCCGGAGATGTCGGCGTAGACATGATCATGCTTGCTCAGCAACACGAGGGTTTCGTCAATCCAAGGTTGTCCCATCTGGGAAAGGACGAGCCTGAGGTCAGGCAAGGTCCTCATGATTTCATCCCAAAGCAGGGGGCGACCGAATTCGAGCACCGAGTCCGTCGTCAACGGATAAGGCATCGTGACGAAAAGAGGCAGCGAAAGTTCGACGCAGCGATCGTAGATCCGCATGGCCGAGGAATGCGAAGGATGGAAGCCTTGCGTCGAAGGGGAGATGGTGACGCCCTGGAGTCCGAGCGAGATGGCATGTTCGAGCTGGAGCAGCGAGTCGGGGCTCATCGGATCGATGCCGGCGATCCCGATCCGTCGCCGAGGATTCTTGGCGACGATCTCCGCCACCAGTTCATTGGGGATCTCGGCCTGCTGGAGTTCGGATCGATAGCCAAAGACCAAGGCTCCATCGACGCAGCTCATCGCCTGCTCGTGAGCGGGGAGGCTTGCGTCGGCCTGGCCCCAACGTTCGGTCTTCTGAGCTCGAATCCGGCTCGCGGTTTCGCGGCCGAGCTGATCAAGGCTTGTCCAGATTCTTGTATTTACATCAATGATCATGGATGTGGCCCCTGTCGGAGTTCACTGCAAAGGGCGGATTCTACAGGTCTCATCGGTCCGCTATCAATAGAAGCCTGACAGCTTTCAATTCCTCCAAGGTTAGACACTACCACATAAAGTGCAACTCTATACTGATTACCTAGATATGGTGTTTGGGTCAGTGAAAAGTGGATAAAAATCTGGGTGAATTCTGCCAATTGACCTATTGAGGGGATTCGAGCCTTGAATCCAGGGTCGAAGCGCGGCAAAGCAGGCAATAAGACACCGGATCAGGGATCAGCGAAGCTTGAGGATCGGGAGTTGGAAAATAAACCGCCGCTTGACGCCGGAATCGCTGAGCGAACCGACCATACGCCGGGTTGTTTTGCGTCTCGGCGTATTTGCCAGCCAGGAACTTGTCGATCTGAGTCAGGCGGCTTTCGGGATGCGGGTGCGTCGAAAGAAACTCAGGAGATCCCCCGCCTTCAGTGGCATCGCGAAGGACTTCCATGACGCCATGCATTCCATAGGGATCGTAATACGCGCGGGTCATGTACTTCATGCCCAGCTTGTCCGCCTCGAGCTCCTGGTCGCGATTGAATTTCAGAAGTGAGCCACCCACCAGCAATTCGGCTCCAGACTCGATGATCTGGCCTTCCGTGAGCGCGCCAAGGACCGCGAGCCCGAATTGGGCGACCATGGTCGAGCTGAGTCGTTCATCGACATGTCGAGCGGTGACGTGCCCGATCTCGTGACCCACCACCCCTGCGACCTGGGATTCATCCTGGAGCTTGGTCAGCAGGCCCATCGACATGAAAACCTTGCCCCCCGGTAAGGCGAATGCGTTGATGACATCAGAATCGAGGAGGAAGAATTCCCAGGGATGGTCGATGTATTTCGATTCGATCTGCATCAACAGGACGTGACCCACTCGGTTCATGTACGCCTTCAGTTCGTCGGATGCGACTTCGCCTCCATATTCCTCCAGAAGCTCCGGGGCGGCTTGAATACCCATCTCCGTCGTCTCTTCCGATGAGACGATGATGAACTGGGAGCGACCCGTGGAGGGATTGG
This sequence comes from Planctomycetota bacterium, assembly GCA_027295365.1. GTDB lineage: Bacteria > Planctomycetota > Phycisphaerae > Phycisphaerales > SM1A02 > JADFSH01. Next base: position 423 of record JAPULD010000262.1, on the reverse strand, counting down.
TCTGGCAGCCCATGGACATTGCGAGAACGAGCAAGGGCAGAAGGCGGGTCAGTCGAGGCATTGTTCAGTACTCCCGAGATCATGCTGGGGGCTGAGGGCGTCTATCATGCAACAATATTATGACACAACCACCAGTGGCATCATCCAAATCATCCGAAGAGGTTGCCTGGTCTGCAACCGACCTGAGCTCGAACCCACATGAGGCGGCCGACAAGGCCCAGCGGGTCCAGCGGATGTTCACGTCGATCGCAAAGAGTTATGATCTGAACAACCGGGTGCATTCCTTTGGAATTGATCAGCGTTGGCGACGAAAAGTGGTCCAGTTGTGCCAGATCAAGCCTGAGGATCATGTTCTGGATGTCGCATGCGGCACTGGTGATCTTTCTCAGGCATTCGCGGATCAAAAACCAGCCTCGGTCGTGG
>JAPULD010000261.1 GCA_027295365.1 Planctomycetota bacterium | reverse complement strand
CGCTGATTGTCAAGACGCTGGAAACTCGGAAGCGGGCCCTCGGCGACGAGCATCCGAATACGCTCGTGTCCATGTTCAACCTCGCGCTCCTGTACGTGGACCAAGGCCGCTACGATGAGGCGGAGCCGCTGTTCGTCAAGTCTCTGGAAACTGAAAAGCGCAACTTGGGTGACGAGCATCGGGACACGCTCAGCATCATGAACGATCTCGCGTACCTGTACATGAATCTGGGCCGCTACGACGAGGCTGAGCCGCTGTACATCGAGACGATGGAGATCCGGAAACGCGTCATGGGCGACGAGCATCGGGACACGCTGGGGTCGATCACAAACCTGGGATACCTGTATCTGTCGATGAATCGTTTTGACGATGCACGGGCCATGTTCGAGAGGAGTCTGCCGATCAAGCGGCGTGTGCTCGGGTTGGATGATCCGTGGACGCGGACCGCGCTGTGGGGCTTGGCCCGGGCCTATGACGGGCTGGAACAGTTTGACGATGCGCTCCCGCTCTGGCGTGAGCTTCAGGAGTTTCAACTCGCGCAGGTCGAGGACCCGGGCGCCTCGGCGCAAGTGCTCAACGCAGCGGCCTGGGATCTGCTGACCAACGAGCACGCGGAACTGCGAGACCCCGCCCGGGCGTTACCGCTGGCTCAGCGAGCCGTGGACAAGGTCCGCGGTGACGATCCCGCCATCCTCGACACCCTCGCCCTGGCTCAGTTCATGAGCGGTAACACGGCGGCAGCGATCGAAACTGAGAAGAAGGCACTGTCACTGCTGCCCCCTGAAGCCCCCGGCCGCGACGAGTACGAAGCGGCACTCGCCCGTTTTGAAACTGCACTGAAGGATGATGAGACCGAACACGAGTCGGATGCAGACAAAGACAATTGACAGAGCAGGCCGCCTGTACGACGAATGGGGCAAGCCGGACAAGGCCGCCGAGTGGCGGGCGAAGCTGGCGGAGTTCGGTGAGTGAAGTCGATAAAGAAAATTCAGGGGCCGGGGTGGAGGTGAGGGAAGCAGGAATCGAACAAGGTGCGTACCTAAAGAAACCTACATGATTCGTTTATCTCTTAGTTTCAGACTTCGCCAGTTTCTACTTGAGGCTTGATTCTTGATATTATCTATCGAGCTGACCTGCCTCGTTATTGCTATCGAAATTTTATGCAGTTCTACTGCGCAAATACGGATTTTGTACTTACCCACTTTATCACCCAGTCATAAGGCGGCGCGTTAAGTGACCAATGACCTGAAGCATAAAACAGGTACTGCCCATCGGGCGTGACGTACGGGTTGCCTAGGTTATTGGTGTTAATGTTATCGTGCAGTCTTCTTGGAACCTGCCAAGCGTTCTGATCGCGAAATGATATGTATAATTCGTGTTCACGAAAATCATCAAATTTCTTGCCAAAGAGAATGTATGACTCGTCTTGTGCGACGAATGGGGTAAATGTGTTATGGTTTGCCCCTTCAGGAAATACTATTTTTTTAGCCTTCGTAAACACCCCCATTGCAGGCTCGGTTACATACAACGCCATATCACTAAAATCCGGGTTGGAACTATGAAAATACATACGGCCCGAACGAACAAGTGATGGGTGAGACGTGGATTTGGTCTCCATGCCTGGTATGGCTACCCATTCTGGATCGCTCCATCCATTTTCCAGCTTTTTGCTTCGCCAGATATGCCAGACACTTGAAAATTCTTCTTTTTCAACCGGTCGGGTGGAGCTGAAGTAAACCCACTGGCCATCTGCCGTGAAATGGACACCATGTTCCAGGTATGAAGAGTTGAAGAAGGCTTCTTTCGGAGCGGTCCATTGGTCAGCAAGGTTCGTTATGAACATCACCGTAAACTGGCTGAAGCTGGCATCAGAGAGCGTATAATAATATTCGTTTTGATCTGGTGTAAAAACGCCGGCGTGAGCCAATTGTCCCTCCGGGATTAACTCTGGCTTGAAATGCACGGGAGTATCCCTTGGCGGGTATTCAGTCAGATAGAGTTCTTGCCCATTATTCATTGACAATTCCATAGCGCACCCCATGATCACGGATAAAAAACACAGACCGATAGATTGAAGTATCGTTTTCACTACGAATAATTTTCGCATAAATTATGCCCTTGCCTTTTTCCTAAGGGAAAGAAAACGGAGCAGGTATGTTATTCGCACGTTCGACTCTACTCCTTTTTGAATTCCGCTTGCATCAATAACCACGTGTTGGGGTCGAGCACGACATCGATCGGCTCGTGCTCGACGGGAAACGAAAATGTGTTTTCCCTCTGATCGATGCGAACCGTCTTGATCAATGGCTCATCGTTGGAATCGAAGACGATGCCGATGTCCATCGGCATGACGTAAAAAGTGCCATCGGTCTGGACCTGGTTGATCGTGAGGTTCACTCGTTTGGCTTGGGCGTCGTAGGACCAGTGACCTTCGTAGACTGGCAAGCCCGGCTGGTAGAACCACTGCTGGAAAAACCAGTCGAGATCCTGGCCCGAGATCTCCTCGACGATCTTCTGAAAATCCTCGGTCAGGGCGTTGGCGTCCCGGAATCGCGCGTAATACGCCCGGGCCGACTCCTGGAAGTGCTCATCGCCGATGATTCGACGCAGCATGTGCAGCACCCAGCCCGCCTTCTGATACGTATTGGCGCTGAGGATTTCATCCACGGGAATCCGGGGGTCCACGATGGCCAGATCTGGATGCCGATCGCGGTAGGCGACGATTCTCCGGACGTTGCGCTGTAGCCCCTCGACCATCCGGGGGCGGCCATACGTCGCTTCCATGTACAAATGCGTGAAGTAGGTCGCGAACCCTTCGCTGAGCCAGATGTGGTTCCAGTCGCTGGTGGTCACGGAATCGCCAAACCACTGGTGGGCGATCTCGTGGGCGATGAGGCCCTCGTTGGATCGGGTGCCGCGCACGACGCGTTCGCTGTAGAAGATGTTGCCCGGGTTCTCCATGCCCCCATAGCGGGTCTTGGACTGGACGTTGGCGAGCTTGCGATAGGGGTAGGGGCCGATGTATTCGCTGTAGAAGGCAATGGCCTTGCCCGCCTCGGCGAAGTCGTCGAAGCCCGCCTGGCGATCCTGGGGATAGACCCAGGTGGAAAGCGGGATGCCATTGATGGGTTCGAGATTCTGCACCGCGAATTCCGCGACCCCGATCACCATCATGTAGGTGGAGATGGGGACCTGCTGACGCCAGTGGGTGAGGCGCATGTCGCTCAGGGGCAGGTCGGTCTTCTCGACCAGGAGCCCGCTCGCGATGATCTGGTAATGGGCGGGAAACGTGATGATGAATTCGCACGTGGCCTTGTCGTAGGGATGATCGAGGGTGGGCAGCCAGTGCCGTGCCCGGTTGGGGAAATTGTCGCCAAAGAACGTGCGGTCGCCATACTTGTTAGCCCCGATGATCAACCCGTCGGCGGGGACACCCTCGTACTCGATCTGATACTGGCGAATCTCTCTTCGAGTCGGAGTGGGATTAACCTTAATCGTCAGACGATTGTTGATGTGCGCAAAGGGGATGGCGGCACCATCATGATGAACTGCACTCACCAACATGCCACGTTCCGAATCCCGGGCTTCGCGACCAATAAGATCCAGTGCAAAGGTGGATACTTCGGATGAGTTGAATCGCACGTGAACCGTGGCATGGCCTTCAATCGAATCCGTCTCGTCGCTGAGTGTCAGGTCGAAAACGTAATGCAGGACATCGATTCCCGGATTGCGGGGGTAGTTGTCGGCCTTCGCGCCTTGAATCACCAACCCGAGAGCGCAGAGCATCAAAAGCACATGGAATTGTCGCATCACGCCCCGCCTTTCGCGTTGGAACAGTATTTCTTGCACAAGGGATGATCGGCACACATCGCCCCCCTCGCTTTGCACGCCCGGCGACCATGCCAGATCAGCAGGTGACTCAACATCGTCCAGTGAGCCCGAGGAAACAGCGCCATGAGATCCTTCTCGATCTTCTTCGCATCGGTGTGTTCACTGAGCCCGAAACGCTGGCTGAGCCTGATGACGTGCGTATCGACCACGACCCCCACGTTGATGTCGAACGCATTGCCCAGCACCACGTTGGCGGTCTTCCTCGCAACCCCCGGGAGGGAGATCAGGTCTCTCATGGTCTGGGGGACTTCGCCATTGAAATTCTCGACCACGCTTTTCATTGCCCCCTGCACGAACTTGGCCTTGTTGCGAAAGAGGCCGATCGTCTTGATGTAGGTCTCGATCTTGGCGGGGGTGGTTTTCGCAATGCTTCCGGGGGTGGGATAGGCCTTGAAGAGACCAGGGGTGGCCTTGTTCACGCCCACATCCGTCGCCTGGGCGGACAGGATCGTCGCGATCAGCAACTCGTGCGCATTCGTGTAATCAAGTTCGCAATGCGCATCGGGATATTCCTTGTAGAGCCCATCGAGGATGCGTTTGGCTCGGGCGACATCAGCCTTGGATTTCTCGGGGAGATCAAACTTGGCCTTGGAGGTCGGGGATTTCGATTTTGTTTTCGTGGTGGTCATGAATCTTTTGCGAGCCTCGGGGTTTCGTATTTCGGGAACGAGCCGGCCGGGGGTTTCGTGACATGGAACGAAGCGAACGCCCACGCCGAGGCCCCGGCCCCGATCAGCACCAGAATGAGATTGATCTGCAGTACGCGCTCGGCCCTCGGGTGATCAACTTCAAAGGCAGCCCGATGGATTTCGGCCTGCTCGACATTTCCGGCCTTGGCCTCCTCCCAATAGGTACGCAGTTCGCGATTCATCCCCGGGGCAATTGTGAGTCCATACCAGCCAAACGCCAACGCGGCCCCGACGAGGCAGACGGCGCGCACGATGTTGGCGGGTTTCCTGATCGACATGTGGAAGGTGAAGAGTTGCAGGAAGAGCGTCAGGATCACCACCGGGATGGCGAACATCTGGATGGCGTCGGCCACGAAGAAATTCTTCTCCATGACCATCCCCGCAGCGAGCCGACCATGGTGTTCCGTAGGATAGGAAGAGAATAATTCCAATTGAACCCCCATTCCGGGGGCGGGCAGCGTGCCGAACGTGTTCATCGCGGCGATCGCGACGGTGATGATCGCACCGATCCAGAAAATCATGGCCAGCCAATACAGGACGCAGATGAATTTGAACCAACCCGACATCATGGTGCGTCCTCGCGCTTGACCGGCGTGCCCTTGGACCAGGTGGTGCCATCTTCCCAGACTTCCTGTTTCCAGATGGGGACTTGCTTTTTGAGCTTGTCGATGAGAAAGCGGCCCGCCTCGAACGATTCCGCCCGGTGGGCCGTGACGACCTGGATGAGCACGCTGGCCTGACCTGGAGGGACCTCCCCCGTCGCGTGATGGATCCGCACGGCCAGGCAGGCGAATCGATCCGCGGCCTCGGAGGCGAGATCGTTGAGCACCTGCAAGGCCAGGGGGCGATACGCTTCGTAGCTCAGCTTTTTCAATTTCCCATGCCGGGGGTGGGTCTCGCAACGGGTGCGTCCCAGAAAGACGCATTCACCACCCGAAGGCTGTGGATACGGATCGAAGGGCAAGGCCTCCACCGGATGATCGAGGATCTGCACGTCGATGATGGGCGTCGAGTCACTCACATGGGCATGGTAGCAGGGCGATTGCTTGGCGAACGAGGACTCAGCGATTAGCGTGCCCACTTCCCGGCACTGATACACAAGTGTGCCATGGCCGTGTCGGCCATGTCTGAGCGGGTGAGATCGCACGACCGACACGGCCGTGGCACATGGTCAGCAAGACCGACACGGTCGTGGAACAGTTTCAAAGATGTCTTATGAATCAATCTCCTGACAACCTGCAGCTTGCCCCGACGATCGCTTCGTTCGACCTTGAGCCAAGACTGGCGTTCGATCGCCTTCGTGAAGCTCGATTTCGCGCAGTGCAACTCAGCGCAACGCAACCCGGACTGAAGCCTCGTGAACTTGATGGTTCGGCGAGAAGGGATTTATTGGGAACCCTCCGACGGCACGAGTTGATTGTGGCGGGGATTGATTTCTGGATCCCCGTCGATCACTTTCATGACCCGATCCATGTCGATCGGGCCATCGGGGCCACGCATGGAGCCCTAGAACTCGCGGCGGACCTGGGGCGAATTCCCCTCAGCATGAACCTGCCATCTCTGAACCACGATGATTCTGGGGATACAGCGAGGCTGGTCGGATCGGCGCTGGATTCGATTTCCAACCATGCCGAGCGATTCGGGGTGATGATCGCGGATCATTCGCATCCGTTCGTCGAGCGACCCTGGATCGGGGTTGGCTTTGATCCTTCCGCGGTGCTGGGGCGTGGAGACAGTCCCGCCCGGGGCGTCGCGACATTGGGATCTCAATTGGTCT
>JAPULD010000260.1 GCA_027295365.1 Planctomycetota bacterium | reverse complement strand
TCTCATCGGTCTTGACCGCCTCGGCCGCCGTGATCGCTTTTTGAATGGCCTGTTCGATTTTGCCGAAATTCTTGCCCAGGCTGACACGGGAATTCCAGGCGTCGATCGCCGCCTTCTTGGCGGCTTCCGGATTGCGTACGTGGTCCTGGCGAAACTTCTCCGTGAAATAATCCCGGGCTCGACGAGGATCGAATTGGTCGTCCCCACCCGAAGCCTTCTTAAGCTCATCGAGCTTCTTCTCAATCGCTTCCACGCGTTTCTCGTATCCGCTGATTTCCTTCAGGATTTTTTTGGGATCCACGTTCGGATCCTTCTCAATTCCCTTGAGCTTGTCCTTCGCGTCTTTGAGCTTGTCACGAACTTTCAGTATCGTCGAGGTCGTGAACTTTCCGATCTGGTCGGCGCCGGCGTCCTTGAGCTTCGGGATGGCTTTTTCCGCCTGCCCGATCATCTTGGACAGATCGGTCAACCGCTTCTCGTATACTTTTCGCAACTGATCCGTGTTCTTGGCCATGCTACACCTCCGGGCGGGGAGTCTTCTCAAAACAATTCGTCTCCGGTCCGTGCCAATGCAATCGGTCTTGCAGAATCTGGTGGGCCAGAAAATGCACTCAGGCGACACCGACCGGGGCGGAGTGAAGTCTATCAAAATTATCAGAAAGCTACTTCTTCTTCGCTCGTCCTATCGCTGCTGGTCCCGGAACGAGGCGGGGCAAGTCCTCTGAAACCTTTTCAAATGAGAACCCAACGGATGATCAATCCGCAGAAGTTGAAACTTTATTTCTCACCTTGTGCACATAGTGCAAGGCGTAATCGCCAGCCGCGAGCAAACTTAACGCGATGGCTACCACGAGAGCGACATTCGTTGCCTCGGGTCACAATCGGATCGTCAGAATCAATGCGTATTGCCCGAGGCTGGCGACCTTGCCGAACCCGTGGGTTTCATTTTCAAGCAGGAGGCCAATTCGCCTCGCCTGGCCAGATCGAGGATCATCCACCCTACGCTGAGATCGCGGCTGATCACCTACGCCATCTGCCACCAGGCCAAATGCCCATACGCCGACAACGTGCCCAGCGCGGAGATGACGAAGAGCTTGCCGGCCAGGCCATCCAGAAAGCCTCCCCCACTGCTGGTGGCGTGATACGTTCGGGCGATGAAGCCATCGAGGATGTCGCTGAGCCCTTCGATGGCACAGAGAACGGGACTGGTACGTTTGTTTTACTTACGTTTATTATCGCAATCAATGCGTCAACTCCGGAATCGCCTCATCATCCGGCCTGGGTTCGAACCCTTCCGGCTGCCTGACGATCTTCAGTTTCGTGACGCGGATGTGTCTGAACTTCTCCCCGACCGAGATCACCCGACCTTCCCATTCCAGGAAGCCGCCATACTCGGTGTCCTCGATGACCCGCAACCGTTGCTTGGGAACGCGAAGGAACACCGTGGTCGATCCATTCCAGCCGGTGACAAGCAGGCGAGGCTCCTTGGCTTTCTGCCGAAGTCCGCGAGCCTGGGTTTGGAGGGTCTTGGCTTCCGTTAGCAAGCGGTTCATCAAGGCTCTGGCCGCAATTCGCATGTCCTTCTGGTGCATTCCGAACTTCGTCAGGGAATTCTCAATCCCCTCTGCTTCTTGCTCGAGTTTCAAGGCCCGTTTGTCCAGACGATCCGCCCTTTCGATTTTCAAATGGTCGTCCGGCAGAGTCCGGATCGCATCGATCTGGATCACGTTCGGGGTCGTGGCCGCCGCCAACTCGGGCTCCGGTGAGAGTGAATCATCGACATCCGGACGCTCCTTCGATATCCGAGCTTCCAGACGCTCGACCCGTTCCGTGAGTTCGACGATCACGTTGATGGCATGTTCCAACTTCAGTTCCAGGGCCCGGAACTGGAGTTCGAGGGGGTCGCCCTGCGAGAAGCCGAGCAGGAGGAGGGCCATGATGCCGATGGCGATGAGGGAACGTTTCATGGGAAAATTCCTTTGTGGCAGACTTACATCGTGGCCATGAACCCGATCGGGAAAGAGGCCGACCAAGGCGAAGCTTTTTGAAATACGACAGAACCCGTTTCTCCCGCTCTTGAAATTGAATAATTCACACTCAGTGTTTGAGCTCGGGGATCGGCACATCCTCGGGCCGGCGGATGAAGGCCTCCGGAGCCCCGACAATCTTCAGCATCCCGACCCGGACGTGATGGAAGTTCGCCCCGCTGGAGATCGTTCGGCCCTGCCATTGAAGGTAGCCACCCTTTTTGGTCTGCTCAATCACCGAAGTCAAGTTCCGTTCGGTGCGCAGGAAGATCGTGGTCGAGCCGTTCCATCCGGTGATTAGATGTCGGGGCTCGATGGCCTCTCTCTTCATTTTCAGGACCTTGGCGTGAAGTTTATTCGCTTCGACCTTCTTGCGGGTCGCCATCTTCACGAGTCCATCGCTCCTTTTCCTGTCTTTCGAACGAAGGTGAATCGCCTGCTTCTCGTAACTTTCCGCTTCATTGATCAGGGTCTGGATCCGCCACTCCATCAGCTTCGCCTCTTGGAGTTTCGCATCGTCGATCGGAAGCTGCCGGATCTCGTCGATCTGAACCACCTTGGGAGACGAGGGGGCGGTCGGTTCGTTATTACCTCCACGCGAACCCGAATGCTTGGCTTCCAGGCGTTCGATGCGTTGTGTGAGCGAGATGATCACGGCGTTGGAATGCTCCTGCTTTATTTCCAGGTTCCGGACCTGGAGTTCGAGGGGGTCACCCTGCGAGAAGCCGAGCAGGAGGAGGGCCATGATCCCGAGGGCGATTAAAGAGCGATTCATGTGGAGTTTCCTTTGAAGCCTGCATTCAAGGTGGAGTACCGCCATTGCCATGAGATATGAGGGCCACGAGAGGTCCGTGCGCAGAATATTGATTAAAATAGGTAATTCACAGGCCGACCTGATAGCCTGGATGAAGCGGGTGTACGTAAACCGTTCGTCACCAACCGGTTGGCACCCCGGTTGGCACCAAGCTCGAAGTGACGCCATGGATCAACCGAGGGGCACTTTCACATCGTTAGCCGGAAGAATCCTTCGGATCGTAACGGAGTACGGCGATGATCAGTTCTGTGCCTCGCGATGATCGCGACACACGACGTCACCATTGCTGTTGCGGACGTAGATCAGCCCATTGGCGAGGACGGGCATGGTCCAATAGGTGCCTCCCTTGAGAACCTGGGTTCGAGACAGCTCGGCGAACCCGCCCGGCGAGGCATCGGCGATGATCAGATCGCCCTTGGCCGTGATGACGAGCAGCTTTCCATTGGCGATGGTCAGCGCCCCCATGCCGAAGCCACGCATGCGCCATTGTTCGTTGCCATCCAGGTCCATGCACTTCAGGATCTTGTCATCGAAGCCGTAGATGTGGCCATCCCAGAGCGTGACGCCCGTCATCTCGCTGCGCATGACCTTGTTCTCCCAGACGACGTTCAGTCCGTCATCGGTCATCTCGAGCAAGGCGCAGCCTCGGTTCAGGCCCGAGGTGATGAAGATGCGGTTGCCGATCACGAGCGGCGTATCGATGTTCATGTCGTATTGGGTTTTCCACTCGTAACTCGCGATGGGCTGGCCGTCCGCCTTGTCGAAGACGAAGAGCCCGTCGCTGTTGAAGACGAGCAGGCAGGCCCGGCCATTGAAGTCGAAGGGAAAGGGCGTGGAATAGGCGTACCCGGTCTTGTCTGTTTGCCAGATCGGTTCGCCGGTCCGTTTGTTCAGGGCAAGCGTGCGTCCGACGTTGATGTACACCACCTCGCCCAGGATCAGCGGAGCCGCGGAAAACATCCACGTGGGAAGTTCCAAGTCGAACTTCTCCATGAGGTTCTTCTCCCAGAGCACCTTGCCATCGGAAATCTGCAGGCAGAACAAGAGCCCCTCACGACCCAGCGCATAGACGCGATCGTCGTCGATGGTGGGCGTGGAAAGGGTGCCACCGGTGTGATACTTGTCATTCAACTCACTTGGGAACGAATGCTTCCAGATCGACTTGCCGGATTCGGCCTCGAAGCAATAGATCGAATCGAGTGACTCTTCTTCATCGAAGCCCATCGTGAGGAGGCGATTCTCGCTGATGACGAACGAGGAATAGCCGAGCCCGACGTTCGTCGACCAGACCGGATCCGCCTTGCCATCCACAACCCAGTCGGTCTCGGAGGAAACTCCGGTTCCGTCGGCTCCCCGCCAGAAGGGCCAATCATCGGCGTGGGCCGGAAGAGCCATGAGAGTCATCATGCTGAAAAGAAGAACGCCGGTGAACGTTTTATTGCACATGTGATGTCTCCAATATTCCCACATCGAAAGTCGGAGCCGAACAAAGGCACGATCGAATGCCGGCGGACCGACTCGCCGCCAATCCGCAACACCGTCTTCGAGGCATGCATGAGGTGTCATGCGGTCATTGTACCCCGCACTTGGGAGGGGACGATCGCCTCGATCACAATACGGACCTCGTTGAGGCCATCAGGTATACCGAAGACGGAGAATCACGATTCAATTTGATTCTGTATTCTGGCGTCTCTTTTGAATGACGTGACGACGTGGAGCGCAAAGGATCGGTGAACCGCACTTTCAGGATGGCGAGAAGGGTCTCGGTTCAATTCAGGGCCTGAGCCTCGAATTCCCGGGGTCTTTGAAACAACCTATGCGCGACAACGAGAGGTCGTGATTGCCCGGGAACGCGGACGGTGCTGACCGCCATTTTTCGTTTGACCGGATCGTCTTCACGTCGTTTCGGATTCGCCGTTATGATGGGCGACTTCCGAAGCGTCCCGGAAGCAATACTGGCGAACGTGGAAGCAATCCTTGTCCAATTCGATCCGACCCAAAGATATGATCTTGAAGCATCCACGAAATGAAGCCACACCGGGACCTCGCACCCGCCTTATCGTTACCCCGTTCCGAGGAGTAGTGTGGCCAGGAATCGTCCGGACATGCTTGACGATCGGCCTTGGGTTATGGCTCGGAGGATGTGGGGGTGGGGAAGCGAGCGAACCGTCTCCGGAAACCGTTTCGCCCATCGCTTCACCAAACTCCTCTCCTATTCCGGAAGAACCGCCCTTGCCCCGGCCGACGTACATCGGGAAGGCAACCTGCGCCGAATGTCATGAGACACAACTGAATCTCTGGCAAGGCTCGCATCACGACCTGGCCATGCAGGTGGTGTCCGAATCGACCATGCTGGGCGACTTTGAAGATGTCACGTTCGAGCACCGGGGCGTGAACTCTCGTTTCTTCCGACGGGATGACGGCTACTTCGTCGAAACCGAGGGCCCCAAAGGCGTTCGGGGGGAATATCGCATCGCGTACCTTTTCGGTGTTACGCCTCTGCAGCAATACCTCATCGAATTCCCGAACGGGCGATACCAGACCCTGCCCCTGTGCTGGGATTCGAGGCCGATCGATCAAGGCGGCCAGCGATGGTTCCACCTCTATCCCGATGAGCGGATCGCGCCGGACGATGAACTGTACTGGACCGGACCTCTACAGAACTGGAATCTTCAGTGTGCCGAGTGCCATTCGACGAACCTGAAGAAGAACTACGATCGGCTGACTGATTCCTATCACACCACGTTCGCCGAAATCAACGTGTCGTGTGAGGCATGCCATGGCCCCGGGTCAAATCACGCGGAGTGGGCGCGGGCCGAGCCGGCCGGAAAGACGTACGAGGCGGGTGACGATTTCAGGCTGGCCGTGCGTCTCAAGGAGCCTCAGCTTGCCGCGTGGGTCAACGATCCGTTGACGCAAAAACCGAAACGAACCAGCCCATTGGAGTCACAAGTACAACTGGGGATGTGCGCTCGATGTCATTCACGCCGGGGCGGAGTGACTGAGGAGTACGTGCATGGCGTATCATTCCTGCAGACGCATCGCCCCGCGTTGCTCGACCCAACCCTGTATCACGCCGATGGGCAGATTCAGGATGAGGTGTACGTCTGGGGCTCGTTCGTGCAGAGCAAGATGTTCCAAGAGGACGTGCGTTGCGTTGATTGCCACGACCCGCACAGCGGCACACTGGTCATGCCCCAGCAGCAGCTTTGCATGAAATGCCATCAGGGCGATCAATATGCCGGCCCCGAGCATCACTTTCACGAGATGGGAATTCCGGGGGCTCCGGGAGTAGACTGTGTCGATTGCCACATGCCCCAGCGGACATACATGGTGGTCGATCCGAGACGTGATCACAGTTTCCGCGTGCCCCGCCCAGATCTCAGCGTCGCGCTGGGCACGCCCAACGCCTGCAACGATTGCCATGAAGATCAGACGGCGCAGTGGGCGGCGGACGCCACATTGAAATGGTATGGGCCGCCGGACGAGCAGCCGCCCTCAGCGGCGCCGGCTCTCCACGCCTCGGCGACCGGCCGGGCCGGCGCGGATGCGATGCTGATGAGGGTCACGATGGACGAGGCCCAGTCAACGATCATGCGCGCCACGGCCCTGATGATGCTGCGCGATCAACCTTCGCAACCGGCCCTGGAGGCGATCCGACAACAGGTGAAGGCGCAGGATCCCTTGCTGCGGATGGCGGCGACGAGGGCGCTGGCCCCATACCCTCCCGAGCTGCGCTGGGAGATCGGAGCGCCCCTGCTGGATGACGAGGTGAGACTGGTGCGCATCGAGTCGGCCCGCATACTCGCGGCGGACTCAAACACGTTTGCCAAAGGCGATCGGACCGGGCCATTCAAACGGGCCTTGAAGGAACTACGTCATTCACTTGAAATCAACGCCGATCGCCCCTCCACGCTCGTTGATCTGGCCAACCTGCACCTTGAACTGGGTCAGGCCAAGGAGGCAGAGCAGGCGTATCGAGAAGCCCTGCAACTCCAGGCGAACTACGTGCCCGCCTCGATCAATCTTGCGGATCTCTTTCGAGACCTCGGACGCGAGGACCAGGTCCTGCAGGTGCTGAGAGAGGCGCTGCAGAAATCACCCGACGCCGCGGCGTTGCATCATTCGCTGGGCCTGGCCCAGGTGCGAGCAAACGACATCGCCGGGGCGATGGAATCGCTATCTCAGGCGTGCGTGCTCTCGGAGTCGGCTCCTCAATACGTCTATGTCTATGCGATTGCCCTGAACTCGACTGGCCGGGGCGGCGAGGCGATCGGGTTGCTCGAACAGGCCATGCGAGAGAATCCGGGGCATCGAGATCTGCTGTACGCGCTGGCGACCATCGGACGCGATCAGGGGCGTCTGGATCTCGCGATCCGGGCCGCCCAGCAGTTGG
>JAPULD010000026.1 GCA_027295365.1 Planctomycetota bacterium | reverse complement strand
ATTGCCGAAGGCTGCCTCGGCCTCCTGCTGGGCCGCGCCGAGGTTGGCCTTCAGTTCGACGTCATCGTTGCAGATCCGCATGCCTCGGCCCCCCCCGCCGGCCGACGCCTTGATGATGACCGGGTAGCCGATCTCCGAGGCGATCTCGAGAGCCTTCTCTTCATCTTCGATCGCGTCCTTGCTGCCCGGAAAGACGGGCGTCTTGGCTTCCCGAGCCATACGCTTGCAGGAAATCTTATCCCCCAGCAGCGCCATCGCCTCCGGGCTGGGACCGATGAATTCGATGTGGCAATCACGGCAGACTTCCGCGAAATGAGCATTCTCAGCCAGGAAGCCATACCCGGGATGGATCGCTTCGACGTTGGCGATCTCCGCGGCGCTGATGATCCGATCGATCCGCAGATAGCTGTCCGCGGATGGCCCCGAACCGATGCAGACGGTCTGGTTGGCATATTCCAGCCAGGGTCCATCACGATCCGCCTGGGAATAGACACAAACGGTTTCGATATCGAGTTCCCGGGCGGCTCGAATGATTCGGAGGGCGATCTCGCCACGGTTGGCTATGAGAATGCGTTTGAACATAGACGGCTCATCATCGGGGCGCAATGCCCGGACTGGGTTCAATCACCACGCAGGTCGAAATCCAACGGGCTCGCTCAATCCGGCTTCACGATAAACAAGGCTTGGCCAAATTCGATCGCCTCGGCATTGTTGACCATGACCTTCTCGACGGTGCCGGTACATTCTGCCTTGATTTCGTTGAAGATCTTCATGGCCTCGATCAGGCATACCACCTTGTCGGGATCAACCCGATCACCCACCTTGACGAACACCGGCGAATCCGGATCGGGGGCGGTATAGCACGTGCCCACCATCGGGCTTTCTATCTTGTGCATGCCTTCAATCGATGACGAAGCATCGTGAGCCGAGGGCGGAGTCGCCGCTGCCGAAGTCCCCGGGGTTGGGGCGGCCTGAACCGGCGCCGCAACGGGGGCCACCAGTTGGGGTGCACCGGAAGGCCCGTTCCGCCGTAACGTGACCTGTTCCTCGCTGTCGCGAAGATCCAGTTCACTCAGGTTGTTGTTCACCATGAGCCGAACCAGCTCTTTGAGCTTTCGAATATCAATCATTGGGAGTGATTCCTCAGGCAATCGCGCCGGATGTCGCCGGTTCGATGACGGCGCTTTCAATGTCCTTGGGGAAGTCGCTGAGAACGCGACAGCCGTTCTCGGTGACCACAATGTCATCCTCGATGCGTACGCCGCCGACGCCGGACAGATAAATGCCGGGCTCGACGGTCAGCACCATGCCTGGTTTCAGCACGACATCGGTTTCAAGATTGTTGAAATAGGGGCCTTCATGCACTTCGATGCCCAGACCATGACCCAGACCATGGTTGAAATACTCACCATAGCCGGCGTCGGTGATGACTTTTCTCGCCACGGCATCGATCTCGGCACAGACGACCCCCGGGGCGATGGCTTCGATCGCGCTCATCTGGGCTTCGAGCACGATGGGATAGATCTCCTTGATCTTCTCGGGGAACGTGACCACGCCGTAGGTCCGGGTCAGATCGCCACTGTACCAACCGTGATACGCCCCCCAATCGATCAGGAGAGTCCCCTCGGTGATCTTCACGTTCTGGGGCAGGTAATGGGGAATGGCGCTCCCGGCCCCTGAAGCGATGATGGGGCCAAAGCTGCTTTCCCGGGCACCAAGCTGAATCATGCGATACACCAGCTCGGCGGCAAATTCATATTCCGTCATCCCCATATGAAGGGCCCCCAAAGCCATCCTTAAGGCCTGCTCCTGAAGGCGGAGCGCCTTTTCCAACTGCTCAATTTCCGGAGCATCCTTGATCGTGCGAAGTGAAGAAATGATTGCCGTGGTCTCGACGACTTCCAATTCATGCAAGGCTTCACGCAATGAGTTCCCAGAGGCGATGCTCACGTATTCCGCCTGAATGCCCAGTCTCTTGATGCCACGCTCTTGGCACAGAGCAGTCACGGCAACAGGCAAGCGATGGCGGATGCCCATGAATGGGTTGCCCACCCCTGTACCTTCCCAGGCTTTGAGCTCTTCCTCGTACCGAGTGTCCGTGACGAAATCGAGGCCATCGCCATGCACGAGGACCCAGGACTCATCACCCACGAAATCAGTCAGATACTGAATATCGTGATGCGAAGTGACCAAAAATCCATCGATCCCCTGATCCTCGAATTGCTGACGGACCCTCGATTGGCGGCTCTTGCAGGCCCTGATCAATTCGGGAGCCAGACGATTGGATTCTGAGTTGCTCATGGTGGCGGCAGTATACCTTTGTTGCGAACGTGCCGCCATCTCTCACGAAAATTCTCGATATGGGGGGGAATCAATTCCCAATCAGTCGGTTGGTTCCCGCATCGCCAAGGGGGGATCGAGCAATTCCTTGAGGATGAATATCTCCCGGAGCGCTTTTCGATCCTTCATCCGATGGAGGATGGAGTCCCGATGGGTAGTCAGAATTTTTTTGCTTCCATAGGCCGACATGCTCCCGACGAGGCTTCCAGAACTTTGATGCTTTCTCTGAGCCTTATGATGGAATGCTTCCCGATCCGCTTTGATCCGGGCCAGATTCAGAGCATGCCTCTGCCCGGCAGCCTGATCCGCAGCCTTGGCTTCCCTTTGCTTCTGGATCTGCTGCTGCCGCTTTATTTGAACTTGCCGTTCCTGCTCGCGATGGATTGACGCCAGATCCGCCTTTCGGGTTATGGTCTGGCTTGCTTGACGCTTTGGGGTCCCGATCGACCTCAGCGCAGGCGAACTCGGGGTTGGGGCTGATCCAACTGATCCAACTCGAATCTGACCTCGACCCGCTTGAATAGATTTGGCCGAGGTACCTTGTCCAGCCCGACGACGTCGCAGCTCCTCGAGCTGAGCCTGTCGGCGAGTGGCCAATTCTTCTTTTCGATTTCGGGCCTTTGGATTCTGCGTCGGGAGCTGAAAAGAGGACGATGTCTCGCTCGTTGGGGCGGGCGTCGCTTGTACCCCCTGCCCCTGGCCAGTTGGTTGTCGTTGCGCCAGTTCGCGCAAACGCTCCTGCTCCTTGGCCTTGGCAGCTTTCTCGATGACGGCGCTGACGCCTCTCCAGATGGTAATCAGCACGAAGATTATGAATATGAGATTGCCACTCATTGCATCGTAATTCTAGCCCATTGGGCCTTGCTGTGTCATGGCAGCCAATCGGCGATCTCCCGATTTCGAAACCAGCCATTCAAACGGTACTTCAAAGACATCGTTCAGTCGATTCGTATCCAATACATCGTCAACGATACCAGATGCCACCAGCTTTCCTCGATTGAGCAGCCATGCATCCTGACCCTGGGAAGCTGCCAACGAGAGATCATGCAAAACCATCAGAACCGTGACTTTCTCGGAGACCAGTTCCTGAATCAGCTTCATCGTGTCAAACTGATGCTTGAGATCCATCGCCGACGTGGGCTCATCGAGCAGAAGAATCCCCTCATCATCAAGCTGAGCCACCGCCCGGGCCAACATCACCCGCTGCTGCTGACCGACCGAGAGAGCCGCATAAGGTCTGGTTGCGATATCAGAGAGATCGAGCCGCTCGATGGCTTCCATGACCTTGTGGTGATCAGGTGGCAAGGCATACCGCCCCAACTCAACGACTTCCCGGATCGAAAACGCCGCAGAGACCACGGATCGCTGCGCAACATAGGCCACGCGTTGGGCCAGATGCCTGGGCTTGAGTTGATGACTGGCCTGCCCATCAAGTAGTACTCGTCCACGGGTTGGTTTCAGACGCCCGATGATGCAGCGGAGCAATGTCGATTTTCCCGAGGCATTGGGGCCAATGATCGTGGTCAGCCGACCCGGGGCCGCCTCGACAGAGACATCCTGCAAGGCCTGCACATCGCCATAGGCGAAGCTCAGATTTTCGATGACGAGGCTCATGCCTGACCTCTTCCCGACAGCAGAAGCCAGATGAAAGCCGGGCCCCCGATCAAGGCGGTGAAGATTCCGATCGGCATCTGCCCCGCCCCGACATCGATAAGCCGGCTGCCCACATACGAGCCCACCACGAGCATGATTCCGAAGAGAGCCGCCCCGGGCACGAGCATCGTATGACGGGGCCCCAAGATCAGACGCGCCCCATGTGGCGAGATCAATCCGACGAATCCGATGGGACCGGCCAAGGCAACCGTCAACGCAGCCAGGAGTCCCGCGATACCGAAGAGCATCACTCGCAGCGGACCGATCGCCAGACCGACGCTGCGTGCTTCGTCATCGCCCAGGGTCGCCGCATCCATCGCCTTGCCCATGATCATCGAGATGATCAAGGCGATGAACGTGATGGAGCCGCATACCACGAGCATGCTCAGGGGCGTTCCCTGGGGCAGGTGGCCCATGATCCAGGTCGTGAACTGCCCCCTCAGCCCGGTCGGCACCATGTGCTGAAAGAAGAGAATGCCCGCCCCGCAGATCGTCGAAACGACGACGCCGATCAGCACCAGCGAGACGGGATCAAGCCAGCCTCGTCTTTGTCCGAGGGCGTAGACGATGGCCAGGGTCGCAAGGCCTCCGATGATGGAGGGCCCCGTCTGCCCCGCGATTCCCAACTCGCCCCCTGACATTGAATAACTGAGATACATGGCGAACATCACGCCCAGCCCCGCCCCATTGGACACCCCCAGAATATAGGGCGAGGCCAGAGGATTTCGGAGCAGGGCCTGGAGCAGCACGCCACTGATGGCAAGAGCCGCCCCGACGATGATGCCGACTGCGAGGGCGGTGAACCGGAACCTCGCGAAGCTGGCGTCTGGCCAGGCCAGACTGATCACGCCATCAGGCGATCGATCGATCAGCAGGCTCAAAATGGCAAAGCCAGTCGCCCCCAGAACGAGCGCACCAAACTTCACGGACTGACGGGACGAGAAATTCAAGGATCACCAGTCGCAAATGATACGAGAATGTCGCGCAGCGATGAGGCGACTTCGATCAACCCGGTCGAAGGCAACAAGGCATCGGGGTGGCTCAGCACCGCGATTCGCCCCGTCACGACCGCCTCCAGATTCGTCTCCCTCAGTGGCCCCAGCAGTTCAAGTGGATCAGGCGTTTCCGAAGGATCGGATTTGTATGGCTTGACGAACACGATCGCTTCGGGGTTGAGCCGGATCACGTCCTCAAGACTCAGCGACTTGTAGGAACCCGACTCCAGAGCGTTGTGCCCTCCCAATGACACCAGCATGTCGTGCAAGTAACTCCCGGGGCCGAACGACATCACCGGGTCGAAATCGACGACGAGCAGGGTTCGACCGTCAAAGATTTTCTTGCCCATCGGACTGACGGCCATGGCCAACTCGTTGGTCAACGAGGCCGCCTTCGAGGAAAGAGCCCCAAGCATCGATCGATCGTCGCCACTCAGGACACCCGGCAGCTCTTGAACCAGCGTCTCGATATCGTCGATGTCGTCGAGCCTCCATTGCCCGATGACCCATCCTTGCTCATGAGCCAAGGTGGTCAGGGCTTCATCGATTCCCGTGGCGGGAGGCTGCACCAGGATATGCGTCGGATTCAACCTGATGAGCATCTCGTAATCGAGGTTGTAGAGATCACCCACCACGGGAATGGCCTGATCGATCGACTCGCACCAAGGTGTGCGGCCCACGATGTCATTCCCAATCTGAAAATCCTTCAGCGTCCGGGAGATGGCGGGGCTCAGCGAAACAAGTCGAAGTTGAGCTTCATTCGCAGCCTGAGGGGGAGAATTCGCAGACTCTGAGCATCCCGTCATTGCCAGGCCAAGACAGAAAGCCGCTAAAAAAGTGGTGATGGCTTGTCGCATAGAACGAATCGTATCCAGGGGCGCGTACTCTGGCAGGGCCACAAGGAGCAAACCCATGCCGATCTTGGATCAGTTACGTCGGTTCATTCGCCCTGCGAAACATTCCCACGATATGAGCGACCCGCGACTGATCGCGTCTGGGTCTGTCGAGACCCGGGAAACCAAGGAATCCACAGATGCTCCTGATATCTCGGTTCAGTCTTTTCGCGAGGAGATCGAGGACGTGGATCAAGCCGAGGTCTTGGTGGTGGTTGAGGCTGAATCTTCCCAGAATTTCGATGAGGAATCGGAGTTTGCCGTCATTGAAGTGACTGACGCGAGCCATTTGGCCCGGATCGAACCCAAGCCAATGTCCCAGGATGTGGTTTCGCCTCAGGAATTCATCCAGACCACGAATGTACTGACCGAGGGCATTGACGAGTTGAGGTCGATCCTGGCCGAGCAAACCTCGATGCTTCAGGCGATCGCCCCGAACCTGAATCGGGTCGATCAGGCGATCAGCAAGCATGAGGCCCTCAGCAAACGGATCGACACCATCCACGAGAATGTCGAATCGCTGACCGAGCAGATGACCCGGGTGCTGGGGTCCATGAACAATCTCGCCCAACGGGTCACCAGTGTGCAGCAGATTCAGCAGACCCAAAGCGACCAACTCAAGAGCCAGGAAGGGGCGATCCAGCAAGCGGGCCAGAAGCTGACGGCACTGGAACACAACCAACGAGAATCGAACAAGTCGCTGGAAAGTTCACTCGATCGGATCAAGGCTGAAACCTCGGCCATGGACCATCGCCTCGATGGTCAACGGACGCTGGTCGTGCTCGCGGCGGTCGGTGCGACCACTGCCGCGATCCTGAGTCTGATCACATTGATCACGTCGTAAAGAAATCCACCAATATCGAACAGGTGCCATGCTTCGTCCCAAAGGGCGAAGCATGATTGTCATTATGCGTTGCCGTTCTCGAAAAATTGTTCCGGGGGGGTGCCACGGACAGCGAAGTGAAGCGAAGCGGAACGCAGTCGTCCGTGTTGATGAGCAATCGATTATTCAACGGCATGGACGACTTCGGTTGCCCCCGGATAGGGCGACCTTCGCTGTCCGTGTCCCCCATTCTTTCTGGATTCTCAACACTCATTCCCCCGCCGCGTCCTCTGTGCTGAATTCCCCTGCTTCGTTTCACTCTGAACGATCGCATTACGCCGAGGCGAGCATCTGCGTCTGGTTCAGACGCCTGTACAGTTCACATCGCTTGAGCAGTTCATCGTGCTTCCCCTGATCGACGATTTTGCCCTCGTCCATGACCACGATCCGATCGGCGCTGATGACGGTAGCCAAGCGATGGGCGATGAGCAGCACAGTACGGTCCTTGGAGAATTCGTTGATCGCATCGCTGATCTGCGCCTCGGACTCCGCATCGATCTGGCTCGTCGCCTCATCGAGAATGAGAATCGACGGGTTCCGCAACAAGGCTCGGGCGATGGCGAGCCTCTGACGCTGGCCTCCTGAAAGCGAGGCCCCGAGTTCGAGCAGATTCGCTTTATAGCCTCCCGGGATGTTCTCGATAAAACCATGGCACCGAGCATGCTTCGAGGCTTCGATGATCTGATCGTGGGTGACATCGGTCAGGCCATAGGCGATGTTCTCTTCGATGCTGCCTCGGAAGAGAATCGTCTCCTGCGTCACCACCCCCACCTGCGTGCGGATGGAATGGAGATTGAAGCCCATCACATCCTCGCCATCGATCAACACCCGTCCCGAGTCGGGGATCAACAAGCGCGGGATCATGCTCAGCAAGGTCGTCTTGCCAGATCCATTGGGCCCCACGATCGCGATGCGCTGACCATGCTCTATTTTCAGTGAAACATCATCGAGTGCGGGATCGTCTTTGCCGGGATACGTCAAACCGATCCCCTCGAAGACGATCGTCTTGGTGTGCCGAGGCATGTCGGGTTTTGCTTCCCCAACCTCTTCCAACTCGTAGGACAACACCTCCGCCAGACGCTCGGCCGGGGCGGAAGCCGCCTGGATCTCGTTCACGATCCTCGCCAGGGGTTTGAGTGAACTGCCCGCCACGGCCAACGACCCCAGGGCCAGCATGAATCGGTCCATGGAGAGGCTGCCATCAATGATCGACTTTGCCGCGAAGATGACCAGTCCCCCCACCGCCACGAAGGCGATGATTTCCAACAAGGGCGTGGACAGGGCCCGGGCCAGTCGCGCCTTCAGATACTGATGTACGACTTCATCGTTCTTGACTGAAAATCGCTCAAATGAAATCCGTTCCCCCGTGTTGGCTTTGACGGCTCTCAGACCATGAAGCGTTTCGGTGGAAAGCCTGAGCAATTCCTCCTGCCCATGCAGAGCGCCTTTGGTCCCACGGCGTATGCGTTTGCCGAGTTTGCGAAGAATGAACGCCACGATCGGTACGACCACGAGAGCCGCCATGGTGAGCGATCCACCGGCGAACAAGGCCACCCCGAACGCTACAAATCCCTTGGTCACATTCGCCACGGCCTTGCCGGTCAATGAAACGATCCCCCGCTGGATGTCCGCGGCGTCACGAATGATTCTCGCGATGAATTGCGAGGGGCCCTGATAGGACACGAGCGTTACGGGCAATCGCAGAACGTGTTCGTAGACCCGTTGGCGAATGCTCGCCGAGGTCTTGGCGGCCAGGGTGATCGAAAAATATTGATGCATGAAATTGCAGATCGCCCCGAACAGCGTCAGGATCGCCAACCCCGAAATGATCAGGATGACCCCATCAAACCGATCGGTCGGCAATCGTGAAATGATCCATTGGGGTACATCAAAATCATGATCAGCCTCGTTGTATCGTTCGGCCCAATCCACCAGACCCCGGTTCTTGTCTTGCTCATCGACGATGAGCTTGACGACAGGGATCATGCCCACCAAACCAACCCCAAGGCTGGTGGCGGAGAGGAACGCAAAGAACAACGCCCAGACCAGGAGGCCCGGTTCCTTGAGATTCTGTCGAAAGAAGCGGAGAAATTCACTCATATGGCTTCCAGTGTAGCCCCTTCAATTGCCGTGGACGCTTGAACGTCAGGAGCGGGATAATTAGCCCTGAAATGCATCCGATCGGCACAATTGACGCATTTACTCTTGGATTGAGCCAAGTTCGATTATCAATAAAAGGGGCAAACTTCGGGATCAGCTCATTGGTATAGCTTGGCGAAATCCGCCCAGAAACCCGGATAGCTCTTGGCCACGCATTTGGGATTGGCGATGGAGATCCCGGGCCGGGCGAGGCCGAGGACGGCAAAGGCCATGGCCATGCGGTGATCGTTGTAGGTCTCGATGACGACGGGATCGTCATGGCGGGTCGAGGGATCGATGGTGATGGAGTCGTCGGTGGTCGAGACCGTGCAGCCGATCTTGGTGAGTTCGCTTTCGAGAGCGGCGAGACGGTCGGTCTCCTTGACGCGGAGGGTGTGGAGGCCGGTGATTTGCGAAATACCTATCGAGCGAGCTGCCGATGCGGCATAGGCAAGCGTTCCATCCGGTGTTGCCGACCCATCGAAATATTGCGCGATGAATCGCTCCTGTCCGGTCACTCGACTATCAGTGTCATTGACTCGCTCTACCTTCGTACCACAATGATCAAACATTCCAAACAAGCCTGCATCGGGTTGAGAGGAATAAATTGAAAGACCTTTGACATAGATGCTTGAAAGTGGCGAGATGGCTGCCGCGTAGTACCAATACATGGCACTGCTCGCGTCAGGTTCGATTTGGAATTCTTCTCCGACCGATTTTTGAGATTCGATAGTGACCGTCTCAGTTGTCGAATGAATACCTTGGGCTTCGTCAAACGGTCCACTGGAACAGAAGAGTGCCCATTCAGACATCACTACGTCTGTAAGTACAACATACGGCCAACTCGTAAGCTCATCGAGAAAACGAATTACCAATCCATCACGCAATACGGGAGCAATAAGCATCAACGCAGAAATAAACTGACTTGATTTCGTTGCTCCAATTTCAATCTTTCCGCCATGAATTGAATTACTCGGCACCACCCGCACCGGCAACCTACCTTCCTCTTCCACATACTCGATCGTCGCCCCGAGTTGCCTGAGCATGTCCACGCCCTCGGCGATCGGCCTCTCGCGCATGCGCTTCGAGCCATCCACCACCACCGGCTCAGCCGCCAGACAGGCCACGGCGATCATGAACCGGGCCGGCGTTCCACCATCGCCCAGATTAACTTTGCCCCCACGGGGAAAGCGACCCGCGACGCCCTTGATGTAGACGTCTTCGCCACCGGGGGCCCAGCGTGCTTCGGCCCCCAGTGTGCACAACGCATCCAGCAACTTGTCCGTGTCGTCGGCCCTGAGCGGCCTGATGATTTTCGACTCCCCCTCGGCCAACGCCGCCAACACATACGCGCGGCAGGTGATGCTCTTGCTTCCGGGAGGCGTGATCGTCACATCGAAAGGCTTCGTCAGCGGCTCGATGGGCAGCGGATCGGGAAGCTGGTCTAAAGGCAGGGTGTAGTCGATCATGGTTTCTTATCCCCCTCTCCATTATCCGGGGGTGGGAGAGGGGTTGGGGGTGAGGGTTTTTCAAACTCCCCAAGCCTTCTTTCCATTACATCAACACCACAATCAGACATAAATCCCCCTCACCCTAGCCCTCTCCCCTCCGGATAAGGGAGAGGGGATAAATCACTTGTTCCGGAACACCGCCACCACATCCTCCACCGGGATCACGAACAGGCGGTTGTCCCCCTCGAAATCCACGGGGCTTGAGTTTTTGGGATTGAACAGCACCCGGT
>JAPULD010000259.1 GCA_027295365.1 Planctomycetota bacterium | reverse complement strand
GAATGAATTCGCGGCGACCTGAAGGTATTCCCAGTTCTCTACTTAATCGTGCGTTCTCTTCGTAGTATGCTGGTTGGATCGATCCACTTGAATTCATCAATGGTTCCGCAAGACCACACCATGTTCGGAAACAGCATCAATCCATCGATGCGGCAAAGACTGAAGAAGCTTTTTCAGCTTCTCGTTGTCGCCGGGCTTTGTGGGTTCGGGGTTTGCCTGTTCACTGTTCCTGAGCCCGTTCGTGGTCAGGAGATCGAGCAATCCACGTTTTCGCATGAAGTTGATTTCAGCGAGGACATCAGGCCAATCCTGGCCGACAATTGTTTCGCCTGTCATGGCCCGGACGCCGGAGCCCGGAAGGCGAAGTTGAGGCTGGATACGTTCGATGGCGCGACGACAGCCCGCCGGTTTGGTTCGCCCATCGTGCCAGGTGATCTCGAGGCCAGCCTGCTCATCGAACGCATCACCGAGCCCGAGGCGGAATTCCGCATGCCGCCTCCCGAGGCGAAGAAGACGCTGAGTCCCGAGCAGATTGAGTTGCTCAAACGCTGGATCGAGCAGGGGGCGACGTATGAAGCACACTGGGCGTTCAGTTCCCCGCGTCGGCCCGACGTGCCAGATGAGCAAGAAGACGCAAGCCTTCAGAATCCGATCGATGCCTTCATCCTCTCCATGCTCAAGAAGCAGTGGCTTGAAGCTTCGGAGCCTGCTTCAAGGGAGGACTTGATCAGGCGGTTGAGTTACGACCTGACGGGACTGCCTCCCTCGGTCGAGGCCATTGATGCTTTTCTGGCTGACGTTGAACCTGACGCGTACGAGCGTCTCGTCGATCGGCTGCTCGCTTCCCCCCGGTATGGCGAACGCATGGCGGTGGACTGGCTTGATGCGGCACGGTACGCCGACACGCATGGCTATCACTACGACAACGAACGAACGATGTGGCATTGGCGCGACTGGGTCGTCGATGCGTTCAATGACAACATGCCCTATGACGAGTTCACGATTCAGCAACTCGCGGGCGATCTGCTGCCCGAAGCGACGCTGCAACAACGCATCGCCTCGGGCTTCAATCGCAACCATGGCATCTCCTGGGAAGGTGGCATCATCCCCGAGGAGTATCGCATCGAATACGTGGTCGATCGCGTCAGTACGACCTCCACGGTATGGATGGGGCTGACCATGGGGTGCGCGCGATGTCATGATCACAAGTTCGATCCCGTCTCCCAGAAGGAGTTCTATTCCTTCTCGGCGTTCTTCAACAGCATCGCGGAGCAGGGGGCGGACGGGCAGAAGGGAAATGCGGCACCTTTCTTACCCACTCCCTCGGACACTCAGAAGTTGGAATTGGAGATACTGAAGGTTGAAGTTGAATCGTTGACCCGTCAATACGAGGAGCCCCAGATCGAGATCGATGGTAAGCAAGCGATCTGGGAACAGGAGATCGCCTCCCGCTGGAGCGGATGGTGGTCCACCATCGATCCAGAATCATATTCGACGGATGAGAAGTCAATTCTTGTGGAACAGGAGGACCATTCGCTTCTGGCGACTGGCCCCCATCCGGTTCAGGACACGTACGAGATTTTCGCACATACAGATGCCACGAACATCGGCGCGATCAGGCTTGAAGCCTTGACCGATGAGAGCCTGCCTGGAAACGGACCGGGTCGGGCGAAACATTCGAACTTCGTCCTCAGTGAATTCGAATTGGCGATCGCTCCGGCCGACCATCCCGAAGCCTTTGTCGCAGTGAAATGGATCTCGGCCCTGGCCGATTTTTCCCAACGCGGGTTTTTTGTTGATCGCGCCATTGATGGCAACCACGAAACAGGCTGGGCGATCCAGGGCGATCCCTATGGCGAGGTGAGAACCGCCTTCTTCATTCCCGAGGAGCCTTTTGGTTTCCCGGAAGGCTCAATCCTTCGGATCCGAATTCATCATCGATCAGAGTACGTTCAGCATTCGATGGGGCGGGTCAGGCTGGCCATGTCGTCGGACCCGACGCTTCGAGCCAAATTGATTCCTTCACGACTTGATGGTTGGGAGGTGGCTGGCCCCTACGAGGCTGAAACCAACCAGCTTGCCTTCGAGACTGTCTTCCCTCCTGAGCCTCGGGACGTAGGCCCTGCCGAAACAGTCGAATGGCAGAAGAGGCCAGACTTTTCTGATGGACAGATCCATGAACTCAAGGGAGAACGACAGGCGACCTACCTGAAGCGAATCATTCATAGTCCCGATGCGAGACGCCTGCGTGTTGCGCTGGGCAGCGATGACACGCTCAAAGTCTGGCTCAACGGATCCCTGCAGTTTACGAGCGAGATGCCACGCAGCGCGAAGGTGGATCAGGACTTCCTCTGGCTCGAGTTGAAGCCTGGGGCTAACGAATTGCTGCTCAAGGTCGTCAACTATGGGGGGGAATCGGGATTCTATTTCGACCCTCGTGAAGACACCGCCTTTGAAGTGCCTCTGAATATCCTGCTCAAGGCGGCACGTCCGTCAGAGGATCGCAACGAGCATCTGCAGCAGGTCGTGCGCGATCATTTTCGCTCCAGCACGTCCCCTCATCATCGTGACCTGATCGCCCGGTTGCGCGAAACACAAGCTCAGCTTGATGCCTTAAAAGCATTGGTGCCCAGCGCGATGGTGATGAAGGACCTTGAGACTCCCCGGAAGACGTATGTATTGGAAAGGGGGCGCTATGACATGCCGACCGAGTTGGTTCAAGCTGGCGTGCCGGCCTTTTTGCCTCCCTTGGGTAAGGACACGAATGCCAATCGTCTGGATCTGGCCATCTGGCTGATCGATCCGAAGCATCCACTGACGGCTCGCGTCGCCGCGAATCGACTCTGGCAACAACTCTTCGGGAGGGGACTGGTCGAGACCGCCGAGGACTTTGGCACCCAGGGGGCTGCGCCTTCGCATCCCGAATTGCTCGACTGGCTGGCGATCGAGCTCATCGAGCGATCGTGGAACATCAAGGCCATGCTCAAGCTCATGGTGATGTCGGCGACCTATCGCCAATCGTCAACCATCTCGCCTCTGCACCTACGACACGATCCTGACAATGTCTGGCTGGCCCGAGCCCCACGGTTTCGACTCCCCGCGGAAATGATCCGCGATGGGGCGTTGGCGTCCTCGGGACTGCTGGTCGAGAAAATAGGCGGCCCCTCCGTCAAGCCTTATCAGCCCGCCGGGTTATGGAAGGAGGTGGGGAGCGATTTCAACGCCTTCAGCGCGAACACCTTCGTCCCGGATCATGGCGAGTCACTGTATCGACGCTCGTTGTACACGTTCTGGAAACGGACATTGGGGCCGCCCTCGATGCAGAGCTTCGATGCCCCGAGCCGTGAGTTCTGTATCGTGAGGCGTGAACGTACCAACACGCCCCAGCAGGCCCTGGTGCTGATGAACGATCCGACGTTCGTCGAGGCGGCACGGGTGTTGGCCCAACGGGTCATGCTCGAACACCCCCGGAATGCTCAACAGCAGGTTGACTTGGCCGCTCGCCTGGTGATGGGGCGTTCCCCCGACTCCCAGGAAATGAAGATCCTGCTTCATCTGAATCTCCAGCAACTCGAGGTCTACCGCGACGATCCAGAAGCGGCGCTGGAACTGCTGAACGTGGGTGAGTCACCCCGGGATGAAACACTCGACCCCGCCACGCATGGCGCAATGACCATGGTCATGAGCACGCTTATGAATCTTGATGAAACGGTGACGAAGGACTGAACCATGGATCCAAGACACGAGCACTACCTGAATATCTCCCGCCGGCAGTTCTTCGGGGGTTGTTGCGCCGGGATCGGCATGCCCGCCCTGGCCTCGCTGCTGAATCCTTCATTGCTGGCCGGGGCGACAAATAAGGCCAGAATTGCACAGGGATCACAGCTTCCGGGGCTGCCCCATCATCAACCCACCGCCAAACGCGTCATCTATCTTTTTCAGTCCGGGGCTCCGGCTCAGATGGATCTGTTTGATTACAAGCCCGCCCTCAAGACGCATCATGGACAGGAACTGCCCGAATCGATCCGTGATGGACAGCGTCTGACGGGTATGACCTCGGATCAGGAATCATTTCCCGTCACGTCCTCGCATTTCAAGTTCAAGCAGCATGGCGAATCAGGGGCCTGGGTCAGCGATCTGCTTCCCCATACATCAAAGATCGTCGACGACCTTTGCATCGTGCGCTCCATGCACACCGAGGCGATCAACCACGACCCTGGCATCACCTTCTTCCAGACCGGTTTCCAGCAACCCGGGAGGCCCTGTTTCGGGTCATGGATCAGCTATGGCCTGGGCAGCGAGAACGACGACCTGCCCGGGTTCGTGGTGCTCATCAGTCAGGGCAGCTCGGCTCGCGATTCCCAGCCCTTGTTTTCACGATTGTGGGGCAGTGGGTTTCTACCTTCGGATCATCAGGGCGTGCCATTTCGAAGCCAGGGCGATCCCGTTCTGTTTCTCAACGATCCCCCCGGGGTTCAGCCGACTGATCGGCGCCGGATGCTCGACTCACTGGCCCAACTCAACGCCATGCATCACGAGGTGAAGGGGGATCCGGAAATCCTCACCCGCATCGCGCAGTATGAGATGGCGTATCGCATGCAGACGTCGGTGCCCGATCTGACCGACCTGTCCGACGAGCCCCCGGAAACCTTCGAGTTGTATGGACAGGATGCGAGGATTCCGGGGACGTACGCCGCGAATTGCCTGCTCGCGCGCCGCCTGGCCGAGCGTGATGTGCGCTTCATTCAGCTTTATCATCGAGGCTGGGATCAACACGAAAACCTGCCTTCGGATCTGCCTTTGCAATGCAAGGACACCGACCAGGCGTCCGCGGCCCTGATCACCGATCTGAAACGACTGGGTATGCTCGACGACACGCTGGTCATCTGGGGGGGCGAGTTTGGCCGAACGGTGTATTGCCAGGGGCCGCTCACCGAGACGAACTATGGACGTGATCATCACCCGCGATGTTTTTCGATGTGGATGGCGGGGGGTGGCATCAAGCCCGGCCTGACGTATGGCGAAACCGACGACTACAGCTACAACATCGTCAAGGATCCCGTCCATGTCCACGACCTCCAGGCCACGGCTCTGCACTGCCTGGGCATCGATCACGAGAAGCTGACCTATCGTCACCAGGGACGGGACTATCGTCTCACCGACGTGCACGGCAATGTGATTCATGCCCTGTTGAAATAAACGTACCTGTCTCGTTTTCTTCGTCAGTTGTAAATTGGACCAAAACGGGACACACTTTCTACATAGTACAACATTGACTAATCCCGGCTGCATTCTATAGTAGATCAATGGACACTATAGAAGACATTAAAGTTCAGATGCACTTGGAGCACAACATCCGGGCGCGGCGGGGGAGGCTGGGCCTTTCTCTTGAAGCACTCGCCAAGAAAAGCGGGGTCAGCCGCGCGATGCTTTCCGAGGTCGAGCGAGGCAATAAGAGCCCGACGATTCACCTGTTGTGCCTAATTGCCGCGGGTCTTTCATGCACCGTTTCGGAACTCCTCGGAGAAGAGCAACCTCGCCGAGTCCACGTGCTCCGTGCCGATGAGAGGCCGACGGTTCGAGACGAAGACGGCGTGGAACGACAGGTGCTTTCGATCTCTCTCATGCACCATGGCCTCGAGGCCGTCTGGTATGTCATTCCTCCAGGGCAGAGCGCGGGGCCGTTTCCACCCGAGGCGCTCGGAATCGTGGAACACATCACCGTGATCAACGGCAAGCTTTCATTGGATTATGGTGACGAGTGCGTCCCTCTCGAAACCGGGGACTCGGTGACATATCGCATCGACGAGACCGTGTTCTACCGCAACACCGGAAGAATTACGTGTCGACTATTTTTGCTCATTGACAAGAGTCATCTCAAAAGGAGAAACGAAAATGATTAGCATCACTCAACGCCGCGGGTGGCTCATCCTCGCGGCCAGCCTCATGATCTTGCAGTGTACCGTCCCATCATTCGCCCAGGCTCCGGATGAAGATCCGTACGTCTGTCCGCCGTGCGGACACGATTGCCTGAAGACGACGTTTGAGGAGCCGGGTACATGCGATGAATGCGGCATGAAATTCGTGAGGCTCAGTGTGGTTCTGAACAAGCAGGTCGATCTGCATCATGATTCAGACGAAGGCAAGAATTCTCCGGATGAGGATCTGTTCGTCTGTCCGCCGTGCGGACACGATTGTCTGAAGACGATGTTTGAGGAGCCGGGTTCTTGCGACGAATGCGGCATGAAACTCGTGAAGCTCAGTGTGGTTCTGAACAAGCAGGCGGATCTGCATCACGATTCAGACAAAGCCAAGAAGGTGGCGATCCTGCTTTTTGACGGTGTCGAGATCATCGACTACGCGGGACCCTGGGAAATCTTCGGGGCCGCCGGATTCGATGTCTTTTCCGTGGCAGTGAATACCGGGAAGATTACGACCGTCTTCGGCATGCAGGTGATCACGGATTACACACTGGAGAACCATCCCAAGCCTGACATTGTCCTCATCCCCGGCGGGTCGGTGGTTGAAACTCAGAATGATCCCGACGTAAGGAAGTGGCTCATCGAAATGGCGGAGCAAGCGGAAGTGGTGCTGTCCGTATGCAATGGAGCCTACATTCTGGCGAAGGCGGGTCTTCTGGACGGACTGAAAGCGACGACGACGAGGCCCCTGGTCGATGGTTTGGCGAATATCGGAGAAGACATTACGGTCGTCCACGACGTCCGCTACGTCGATAACGGCAAGATCGTAACCTCCGGCGGCCTGTCGGCAGGCATGGATGCGGCTTTGCACGTCGTTTCCCGTTTCATCGGAATCGAAAAAGCTCGGAATGTCGCCAATGCCCTTGAGTACGATTGGCAGCAGGAGTGAGTCGTCAGAAAGAAAAGAAACTATGGAGTAGTAAACGGGACTGGTACGTTTATTCTTCACGACATCGTCAAGGATCCGGTTCACGTCAATGACCTGCAGGCCACGGCTCTGCATTGCCTGGGCATTAACCACGAGAAGCTGACGTATCGAAAAAAAGGGCCAGACTTCCGCATGACCGATGTGCACGGCAACGTGGTGAACGATCTACTGACCTGAAGATCGGACCCACCCAATCGCACCACTGTCGTTGTTGTTCTGATAAGAAACCCGTCTGAATCGCCGGTGGCACCATCAGGCAGAAATTGCCAGTTTCTGTCCTGAACCCATTAAGAAATCCTCCTTTGGTTCGTCGTCGGGGTGGTCGAACTCATGACAAGGAGGAGCCACCCATGTTCTCACGCAAACGAACCCTGACATTCGGACTCGCCATCCTGGCCTCTTGCAGCGTGCTGGAGCCGGTACTTGCCGAGATCAAGCTCATCACGCTGCCCCCTCGGGAGCGAGTCGAAATCCAACTCGATCACGCCAACGCCACCCTCGTCGAGGAGGAGCGGATCGTCCCGCTCGCCCAGGGGGTCAACGACGTCGTCTTCGCCTGGACAAACACCTACATCGATCGAAACTCGATCGTCTTTCGGTGCCTGACCAATCCTGAAGAGATCAAGGTGCTCTCGGTGGAATCGCCTCCCGGGCAGAACGCCCTGGTGTGGCAGGTCTTTGCCCCCGAAGCCGGGTCGGCGCGAATTCGCGTCAGCTACCTCATCGGGCAACTCAACAAGTCGTTCATGTACCGCGCGACTGCGGCCCCCGACGAGAAATCGCTGACGCTCTGGCAATACATCCGCCTGCACAACAACGCCAACGAGTCGTTCGGCGTTGCGGGCATGTGGCCCGGCTTTGGTGAACGCATCGAAAGGCCCATCGGCATCAACGAGACAAAGCAGTTGCTCACCAACCGCTTTGACAACGTCGCGATCCGCAAGAAGTACACCGCCGACCTCTCAGAGTATGGGTATCTCGATGCGGGCAAACGACAACTCCGAATCCCCATGCATTACGTCTTGAAGAACGACGAGCGACATGGCCTCGGCCAGTTCCCGCTCAAGTTCGGCAAGGCCCGCATCTTCCAGGACGATGGGCAAGGCACCACGGCGTTCCTGGGCGAGGACTGGCTTCAGTTCACGCCCCGCGACGATGAGGCGGCTCTCTACCTGGGCGTGGCCAAGGACATCGTGGTCAAACGCAACATCGAACGTCGCGAACAGGAACGTGTTCGTGGCCAGTTGTACGACTACGACATCATCATCAAGTACGAAATCGAGAATTTCAAGGACATGCCGGCGACCCTCGACATCATCGAGCACCCCTCGGCGATCCGCAACGAGATCAGGGGCAACACGGGGCGTCCCGTCCAGTGGGATCTCGCCGGCAACGACACCCTGGGCGAGGCTTACAACCCTGGCGACTCCGAGTCCGATCGACTCGTGTTCAGGGTGACCCTCCCCGAGCGAGGCGATGACCAGAAGGCCACGAAGATCGTGCACACGCTACACCTCGTCATTCGCAACGAGTGGTAACCCCCCCCCGGAAACTGGACAGCCCCAGAAATAGGGGACGACCCTCGTAATCTGCATTCTCCCGAATCTCACTGAGAAGGACCATTCTCATGAAGCCCTTGATAAACACCATTCTGACCCTGGCCTTGCTGAGTGGCAGCGCCATGGCCTCGACCAACGACCAGAACGTGGACATGTCCACGATCCCGCCCCGCGAAAGCGTGCAGTTGACGATCTACAACTCCGAGGATCTGACCCTGGTGCGCGAGACGCGCTTCGTGACGTTCAAAGAGGGCGTCAATCCCCTGCAGTTCTCGTGGGCGAACACGCTCATCGATCCGTCCAGCGTCGATCTTCGATTCCTGAGTCATCAGGGAGAACTCGACCTGATCGACACGACGTTCCCCCACGCCAAGCCTCAGATGCTCTATTGGAATGTCAACAGCGAGTTCGATGGCAGCGCCCTGGTGGAGATCAGCTACTTCACGAGCGGGATCACCTGGGCTGCGGATTACATCTGCATCAGCGATCCCGATGAAACGAAGATGTCCTTCGAGGGCTTCGTTCGGATCTCGAATCACTCGGGCGAGGATTACGCCGGGGCGCAGATTCGCCTCGTCGTGGGCACGATCAATCTTGTGGAACGAGTCCGTGACCTTGCTCGGCGAGGCGTGATCAGCCAGACCGAGGCTGATGAGTATGAAGGCGGCCGAAGAAACAGGGCCAACATGCCCGCCGCCGCCCGGCAGGAGATCGCGGCGGGACTCGCCGCGGACATGTCGATGGCCAACGAGAAGACGATCGTCAAGCAGGGGCTTTCGGAATACTTCATCTTCACCATCGAAGGCACCGAGACGATCAAGAATTCCTGGTCCAAGCGAATGCGTCTCTTCGAGGGGACCGATGCCCCGTTCCGGATTCAGTATCGCTACCGACCCGCGGAATATGGCCACCAGATGGTTCGCATGTACCTCCTCCGCAACGACACCGCCAGCGATCTGGGCACGTCGCCCCTTCCCGATGGCATGGTCAGGGTCTACAAGGACAACGATCGCGATGGCCTCTCGTTTCTGACCCAACAGATGATCAAGTACGTCCCGATCGGTCAGGAAATCGAACTGAACCTTGGTGTCGATCCCGAAGTGATCCATGAATTGGTGAGGCTCAGGAGCTGGCGCGACAACTTCTGGTTCCATGACACCAATCGGCGCAAGCACATCAGCCTGGACGGCCGTGAACAGGTTACGCGAAATTTCCCGGTGTCGGGGTGGGACGATCACGATCGATGGGTGGAACGAATCCGCAACTATCGGGACCAGCCGATCGACGTGGAGATCCGAAGGTCGTTTCATGGCCATGTGGAGTTCGAGAGCGATCTGGATCCCACGATGCACGACTACCAGAGTCCCCAGTTCAGCGCCTCGATCGGGTCGGGTGAATCCGAGGATCTCGCCTACCACATCACAACCCACCAGGGCCTGCTGGCCAAGCAGAACAACGTGACGCTGACCAGGCCTGAATAAGTTTTTCCCTTGAGGCACACTCGTGAAGGCAGGAATCGTATGAAGCGGTACACAATCTCAATCCTGACGCTGGCCTTGGTGACTGGTCAATCGTTGGCTTCGAGCAACGACCAGAACGTGGACATGTCCACGATCCCGCCCCGCGAAAGCGTTCAGTTGACGATCTACAACTCCGAGGATCTGACCCTGGTGCGCGAGACGAGGAAGGTGACGTT
>JAPULD010000258.1 GCA_027295365.1 Planctomycetota bacterium | reverse complement strand
TTCGATATTTCTCTTTCGCCTGGACGAAATAGAAACGGATCGAATTTGACACGGTAGATCAGAACCGCCGTTGGTCGATTCCAAATGGACGATGGCGGCATGAGGTGTCCATCAAAGGAGTGAGCCTTGAGTGCATTTTGCTTTGCAACCGATTGAGGAAGTTGCTCAATTGGCATGATGAATACGTCTTCGGAGATCTGAACGATTTGCTTTGGACTCAGTCCCCAGCATACGAGAACATGGAGTCCATCAGCCACGCGCATATTCAGTACTTTTTCAAGCCAAGCTACAGCTTCACCCGCAGAACCGCGATCGAGGCCGACGCGAATTACCAAAGCCGCAAAGTTGTAGGGCATCAACGATATGAATCCACAACCGTTGCTTATTCGAGGCAACCGTTCCGGTTGGAATTCTTCCATCTTCTCAAGGACACCTTCGACCAGCTTGATGGCAGCTGAAGACTGTATTTTAGCGTCCAAGTCGAAGCCATCAGCCTGCTGGCCCCGAGCATAGCCTCCCAACTCACTCAATGCTTCATGGATCGCTTTTTCAAGCGGTTCTCGTTCCATTAATACCTACTCCTATGCAAATCAGCGCATCTGCAATTCTCGGTCGCTTCCTCAATCGCTAGCAATTAGGTTAGGATAACGGGACTAATACGTAAAATCGTTAAGCAGGAATGGGGACGGGAGTCTTAAATTAATAGTGGCAACAAGCAGACCGTAAGCGACGCTTCTAGTCCGACCCTTTTTTTCTTCCGATTTCTCTTTTTATGCAATCAACCCCACCGACTTGAACTCGTGCTGGGGCAAGACCGTCTTGAGGTTCGGATTCCCCAGGTGCACCTGCACCAGTTCTGCCAGCACGTCGCGGAAGTCCGTGGTGTGCAGCAGATCGCGTTGCTGGTGGAGTTGGTCGGGGGCGAGACCGGGCCAGTCGGCGACGACCTTGCGCTGCTCACCCCGATCCGCCGCGGCTTTGTTCGCCTTGGCCACGGGACCCCCCAACAGGAACATGCAGTTGGCCCAGCCATGGTCGGTGCCGTTGGTGCCATTCTCCCGGGCGGTGCGCCCAAAATCGGTCAGCGTCACCACAACCACGTCGTCGAGTCGATCGCCCAGGTCGCGGACGAACGCGTCCATCGCCCCAGCGAGAGCTCCCGCGAGATTGGCAAACGCACCGTTGGCCCCGCCCTGGTTCTGGTGGGTGTCCCAACCCCCATAATCGACCTCCGCCACTTCGAGCCCGACATCGGACTTGATCAGCCTCGCCACCTGCATCAGCTTTCGCGACAGGTCGGTGTTGGGATAGGTGGCGCTGGGTTCGTACGGCTGGTTGATGATGCCGCTCATCTGCTTCATGCCTTCGAGGGTGATGGCCCCGCTCTGGTTGAGCAGGTCCCGGGCGTCGTCGGCCTGACCGGGACGGGGCGTGCAGTAGGCGTGTTCGAGAGCCGCGATGACCGCATCGGGATCGACGCCCTTGACGTCGGGCACCGCGAGGTCCTCGATGCCCCGCACCGCGTAGGTCGGAACGTCGCCCCGGAGGATGCGAGGCAGGTTGTTCCCGATCGAGACGGCACGGATCGGCCCATGGCCCTCGCTGGTGGCGAGATGCCGATTCAGCCAGCCATCGGAATTGACGGTGTTGCCGATGATCCCGGTCTCCCAGACGTCCTGCTCCTCGAAGTGCGAGCGCGTGTTCTTGTCGTAGCCAACCGCTTGGGCGGCCACGGCGACGCCTGAATTGAAATGATCCATCAAGGGCTGCATCCGGGGGTGCAGGCCGAAGTAGCCATCGAGGTCGATGGTGTGATTGCCACCCCCCCCTGCACTTGGCGGCGCGATCAACGTATTGCGGCGCAAGCCAGCGTACGACGGATCGCCATGAGGAATGACGAGGTTGAGCCCGTCGGCTCCGCCCCGGAGGAAGATCACCACCAGCGTCTTGCCCTTGCTCACTTGACGCAGGCTCGTTGAGGCCATCGCAGTCGGGTCGAGCAGGCCCATCGGCGCGACGCCCAGATACGCGCTCAAGGCCCCGGTCGATTGCAGAAAGTAACGGCGAGTCAGATGCATGGTTCACTCCTGGAACAGGACGATCGAATTCAGCGCAGGTTGACCTCGGGAAGTTGGGCGATAAAAGGCGCAATCAGTTGCACCCGCTGGTTGCGATTGCCCTGGGTCTTGGACAGCAATTGCAGGGCCGCCTCGTTGGACGCCTCGCCCAAGACGCGCCCCGTCAGGCGAATCGCGATGACGTCGATCACCTGCTGGGACCATATGTTTTCGGGCAGGTTCCGGTTGTATCGCCAGCCGTTCGGGACGAGACCGGCCAGGGGGCCCCTCAGGTCCCGAGCCAATCGCCAGCGCTGGGTCATGGCGTTGGAATCGGTCTGCTCGATGTCCTCTTCGGGATACCCGTCGGGCGTCGCGCAATCGTAGAGCCCGAAGCCGCTCCTCAACAGGAAGTCCCCGACGGCCCAGGGATGGTAATTGTTTGAAGTGCGGCAGAGCCTTAAGGCGTAATCCTGAGCCGTGGCCACGCGCAAGGGGCTCAGATCGATCCAAAATGCATCGTGCGCGACAAGTGCGCGAATCACCATGGCCAGGTCGCCCCCCGTCTCGTGATACACCTCAGTGAGATCGTCAACCAGTTCTTCGGTGACTGAATAGGCCATGTAATGTTGCGCCAGTTTCTTGCAGACGAATTTCGCGGTATTGGGGTGAGCAGCGAGCAACTCGAGGGCCAATCGCGTCCGGTCATAACGATCAGACGGTGACGCCTCATCGAACTGCATCCCCAGGACTCGGGTAGAGGATGTGTCGTTCAACCTCGGGTCGAATCGGAATGTGTAGCGTTGGGCCGCCTGACCACCCCCCACACCATCGCCTTCGAACGACGACGTCCAGCCCGTCAGCAGTTGCGCGAGGTTTGTCACATCCTGCTGGTCGTAACCACCATGCACGCCCAGCGTGTGCAACTCCATGATTTCACGTGCGTAGTTCTCGTTGAGCTGCCCGGCGAAGCTGCGCTCCTGGTCGAGATACGCCAGCATGGCGGGGCTGTGGGCCGAGGCGAACAACAAGTCATCAAATCGGGCAAAGCCCAAACGGCTGAAGGCGATATGCTCACGCCATTTCCGATGCCCCTGAATCTTCTGAATCCAGGTGGAGAAATGATTCTCGGCCCAGAAGACGAATCGCGCCCTGACGGGATTGGGTGTCTTCAGCGCGTGTGAGATGGCGCGGCGGGGCACTTCGTAGTTGTTCGTATTGACGAAAGATGAAAGACCCATGCCCAGTGAAATCAGATCACCTTCATGCTCGAAGGGTTGATCAAGTCGGGCATCCAGCCACGCTTGCTCACCAAGAATCAGGATCTCCTTGAGTTCGTGATGATCGGGTCCATAGGCGAGCCGATTCAGGAGATGGATGGCGCGTTCATAGGGACCGGGTGTTTGGGGTGGCCCTTCCAACACCATGATCGTCCGAGGCTCGGAGCGCATGAGATTGCCCGTCGTGTCGGTCGCCTGCAGGGCGATCGTGTGCTCGCCCGGCTCGACCTGCCTCAAGGGCAGAGGCAAAACGACATCACCCGAGCGCAAGGCCAACTGCGTGTTGAGTCCCGTGGAGACACCGTCGAGGATCAGTTCGACATTTGCCAGGGAGGTATCGTCGGCAGCCCACCCCACGATCGCATCGGCCATGTAGACCTCGTGACCATCGGGCGGATAGAGGATTTCGACGATGGGCGGCATCCGGTTCTCCGCATCGGGATTCCGGGCCAGGATCACCGCCTGCACGAGCAGGTTGCGATCGCCTTTGTCTTTGATGTAATGGTCGTTCGTGAAGGCCACGACTAATTGCTTGGGACCGGGCGGGAATACGAATTCAGCGATGATCTTGTCTTGCCACCACGCCCCGATCTGCTGTTCCCCGATAGGCGTTACCACTTCCCCCTGACGAAGGGTCAAGGCCGCGATCGGCGAACCTTCAAACAGTTCGCCCCGGGCCTCGAGAAAGATCTTGTGGTTGCCTTCGAGGGATTCTGGAAGTTCAAGCACGAGCTCGCCATTGGAACTGAGGACCGCGGCACGGCGTTCCTTGGGATTGAGATGATTTCGCAGGATGCCCTGGACGCCCTCGATCCATCGCTCATCATGAATGCTGAAACGATGATGTCGCCGGGCTGGCCGGGGCGTCATCGCGTCGGCTTCGGCGCTTCGATACATCACCTGGACCGGCGTGCGCACCGTGACACCCGAATCCATCGTCGCCACCATCTGGATTCGATTGGCGCCGGCCTTGAAAAACCCGGCATCGACCCAGAATCGGGGGGCTCCGGATCGTTGTTCCATCACCGGTTCGTCGTTGATAAACAGCGTCACGCGAGGGGCGGGGATCTGGTTCTGTCCCATCCACCAGCACCGACCCTCGATCTCGATGACGCCTGCGATCGTGCCCCCATCCAGCAGACGCGTGAAACCGAGACGCAGGACGGAAGCCTCGAGCCCGGTCGGATCGTCGATGACTCTCGCGGCAGAGTCGATGGCATCAGTGGTGGACATCATGGAGGCCCCCATCATGGAGGGCGCCATCATGTTCATCGTGTCGCCGGGTTTACTTGCCTCGTCATTCCCTCCTTCGAGCCGCAATATCTCGAAACGATCCAGGAACAGGTTTCGATCCGCCAGCCCCGGGACATAGAAATCGTTGGCGAACAAGGGCGTGATGACGTGAGCACCCGCTTCGAGATGGATAGGGATGCCAATGGCGAGTCGATGCCAATCCTTGCTCAGCAGCCTGCCATTCGTGGTCGAGACGTTGCTGCCATCAAGAACGATGCCGACGGTGGGCAAGGCTCCCTGGGCACTGGTCCCCGAGGCGGTGAGCATGACTTGATAGCGACCCGACTGCTCGACCTGAACCGGAATGCACAAGGCCGGATTGGACGAGGCATTGGTGAAGTATGCACCTCCGGATGCCTTGCGATCACGACCGATGTGACGCCGATCGTCACGAAATCGTTGTGGGCGTTCCACGTCCTGGATCGCTTCGGCCTCGCCTTCGATCAACTGATCTGGCGATGGGTGAACAACCTGCAATCGAACGGCTTGCCCAGGTCGCTCGTGGCCATCGGTCATGACCGCGATCGGCGTCACGACCAGAATCCCCGATTCATGATCCGTCAGATCCAATTCAAAGCGAAGTTGACGATTCGGAGGTCTTGAGTCACCTGAATCCTCAACCGGATCGAGACGAGATCCATCGGGAAGTTCGAGTTGAATCGCCGGTTGATGCTGAATGCCGTAACAACCTGTTTCGACCCCGATCGAAATCGTGTCCCAGACCGAGGCTCCACTCACCGGCCCGATGATTCGAGGCTCTTGTGATCTTGAAATCGTCCCCGCCCTTGGAGGCACCACTTCAAGCTCGATCGATTGCGTGCCGATCTTCAGATCGATTGTCCCCGGGGCCAGTCCCTTGACCCGCACATAGCCTATGGATCGGTCGGCCAACACTTCAGGCTCGCGCAGAATCGTCACGATCTGCGGGTCAGATACGCTGCATTCAAGCGTCCGATCGTGTGACGCCGGATCCACAACCCCAAAGGCGATGACGCGCGAACGGCCCACTTCCACCATGGTGCGCACTGAGAAATGTTGCACCTCTGCGGACCGCTCTTTGCCCTCCCCGACAACTTCTCCGACAACTCCAGGAACGGGAATTGCAAGAAAAAGGGTCATCAGGAGACCGACTGCTCGGAGAAACCGATTTGAAAGCGTTTGGAACTGACGTGGTACGCGGTCAGGCATGCAGACACTCCTCAGGAGACATCCCGACCGCACCACAATCATACAGACTTTACGGAATACAAACTTGAATGCACGAGGGCTCGAAGCAATTTCGATTCATTCGCTTCAGGGTTGAATACGTTCGCGTCGGGAAGGATCATCGGCCACCGCGACGACTGCCGCCATGATGGTTCGGGGTTTGAGAGTCCTGAGCAATCTCGTCGCGGCCCTGAGGGATGCGCCGGTCGTGGTGACATCATCAACGAGAATCAGATCGGCCCCGGCAAGCCAGCGTGCCCCTGGTTTGAAGCGGCGGATCGAATTCATGGACAAGCCACGCGAGCCACTGCGTCGTCGTTGCGAGGTCGGCATCGAAACCTGGGGTGGCCCATTCCGTTTTGACAACACGGACAGCATGGGAATATTGCATTCCCACGAAAGTCCCTGCGCGATGACCCGCGCGTGATCGATGCCTCGATACATGCGTCGGGGCCAGGGCATGGGCATGGGGACCACGATTGACGACGCTGGATTGAAGTCCGAATCGGTCTCCTGCATTGCCGCTCCCAGAGCGCGACCCAGCACTTCCCCCATCTCAGCCCAGCCCCGGTACTTCACATTCAGGATCCATTCACGCAAGACCTCGGAATAGGAACCAAGACGAACAAATCCATCGGCAAGTTTTGGTTTACCTCGACACGAGCCGCATCCGGAATCCGTCAGTTCCCCCGATCTCTCACCAATGCCATCGGCATGAACGAATCCGGGGGCGGGGGCGGGGGCAATGGTGACTCCACATCTCGGGCAATATGATCCCCTCCTATCAGGTCTCCAATTCCGGGCTTTCATCTCGACGGCGATCTGAGGCGTCGCGAAACCCAGCCACCGTTCGAGGATGGCGTCGACGTATGAACCGCTCGCTTCGGGGAGAGGAATCATGGTATGGGTTATTTCCGGTAGACGATCTTTCCGCCCACGATGGTGTAGAGCACCTGCGCATCGCGGATTTCATCGGCCGGGCAGGTGAGAATGTCCTTGGAGAGCACGACGAGGTCCGCCAGCTTGCCGGGCGTCAGCGAGCCTTTGATGTCCTCCTCGAATGCCGCGTAGGCGCAGTTGATCGTGTAGGACTTCAAGGCTTCCATGCGGCTCATGCATTGGTCGGGGAAGAAGACCGAGCCGTCCTTGGTGCGCCGGGTCACGGTGGCGTAATAGGAGGCAATCGGATCGATATCCTCGACCGGGGCGTCGGTGCCATTGGTCACGATCGCGCCGGTGGCCATGAGCTTCTGCCAGACGTACGCACCTTCCTCGGCCCGCTTTTCACCAAGTCTTTTGTAGACCCAGGGCGCGTCGGATGTGCAATGAATGCCCTGCATGGAGGCAATGACGCCCAGCTCGCCGAAGCGCGGGATGTCATCCGGATGCAGGTGCTGGGAATGCTCAATCCGCCAGCGCAGGTCTTCGCGATCGGGGAATCGCGTGTAGTAGTCCTCGAAGATATCGAGCACCTCACGATTGGCACGATCACCGATGGCGTGCGCGCACATCTGCAGGCCGTTCTCCATGGCAATACGGCTGGTTTCAATCACCTCGGCAACGGGATCCGTCTCCGTGCCCCGCCAGTCGGCCTTGTCTTCGTAATCTTCGAGCATCCAAGCCCCGCGAGAACCCAGGGCCCCGTCGATGGATCGCTTGAGCCCCCCGACGGTCAGGAAATTGTTCCCGATTCGATAATGCTTTGCCTCACCAATGTGAGCCTTGAGACGCTCGTTGGATTCGCGGATCATCATCCACAGCCTGACGCCCAGTTCGCCCGCCTCGGCCTTCTCGGCCAGTATGGAAATCGTGGCGAAGCCCGAGCCGGCATCCTGGAAGGACGTCACGCCTTTCTTGAGGCATTCTTCCGAGGCAAGCTGGATCATCCGATCCATACGCTCGAACTGTGCTCGACGCGAGGTGCCGCCCCCGGTGTTCGCCCGGCTGATCAGACCGGAGGCTTTCTCGCGAAAGACGCCGATCGGTTCGCCCGATTCATCGCGCAGGATGTCCCCCCCCTCCGGATCGGGGGAGGTGCCACTGATCCCGGCCAGTTCCATCGCCTTGCGATTGGCAAAGCTCGCATGGCCACTGGCGTGGGTGAGATGCACTGGATTGTCGGGCGAGACTTCGCTGAGTTGATGATGCGTCGGAAACCCTTCGACTGAGTCTGCCGGAATGGAATCCCATTTTTCCTGATGCCACCCGCGGCCCACGATCCACTCGCCCGGCTTGGCGTTCCTGACCGCCTTGGCGACCATCTCGATCACTTCATTCCAATTCCGCACATTCATCAGGTCGAGGTTCATCTTGGCCTGTCCGACGCCGGTGAAATGTGCATGCCCTTCGATGAATCCCGGAATGACCCGCTTGCCTTCCAGTTCGATGACCATGGTTTCATCGCCGATGAGGTTCGCGATTTCGAGAATGCTTCCCACCTTGAGAATCCGATCGCCTTTGATTGCGATGGCATCGACCTCACCCAGTTCAGGATCCACGGTGGCAATTCGACCCCCTTGCAGAACGAGATCCGCATGCGTTCTGGAATCCTGAGCCGGACACCATGTGGTGATCAACATCCCCAGGACGCCAACGAATATGCTCGTAACTCGAATCATCGACATGCCAAACTCCTCAAACTTGTGCCCCGCCTCGGCGGGTTCAGATCAAGAAGTATACAGCACCGTGAAGCATGCCAACGTGGTCCACATTCTCCCGAGCCGCTGAATTCATGATGTGGTTTCAGAATGGGCAAAAAAAGCCGGACGCATTGCGGATCAACGATGCGTCCGGACGATCCGATCGATCTTTTTCAAGATCGACCCGGTAGAAAATTCCCCACAAGTCGCCTCCCCCGAATCCACCAGAATATCTCTGAT
>JAPULD010000257.1 GCA_027295365.1 Planctomycetota bacterium | reverse complement strand
ACAGGTCACCCAAGCCACAATTTCCCGCGACTTTCGAGCCCTGGGCGTGATCAAAGGACCGATGGGGTACGCCCTGCCCGGGACGCATGCCTTGGATTCATTCCCAGACGAAATCGGGGAACTCGAATCATTGTTGACGCGACATGCTTCGTGTATCGAGACCGCCGATTCGTTGGTGGTGATCAAGACAGCCCCGGGTCACGCCAATCTGCTGGCCGTCGCGTTCGATCGATGGCCACCAAAGTCCGTCGTGGGCACCATCGCGGGTGACGACACGATCTTTGTCGCCACCAACAGTCGCACCGCAGCCTCCAAGCTCACGACTGAGCTCAGACGGCGCGCGGGCATGCGTTCAAGGCCTCGGCGCCATTAGGCGCCATCCCCCCCACCCTCCACATTTCAATGGTCTGATCCATCGCCAATTCTTGCGGCGACATACGTGTTCACTTCACGATCGAATTCATCATGAAACATTTTCTCAACACTCAGGATTGGCCTCTCGACGACCTGCAAGCGGTCATCGATGGAGGCAAGTCGTTTCGCGGCATCCCGGTACACCCTCATTTAACAGGCAAATCGATCGCGCTGCTCTTTTTCAATCCCTCCTTGCGGACCAGGACTTCGTTTGAAATCGGCGCATTCCACCTTGGAGCCCATGCGGTGGTGTTGCAGCCCGGCCAGGACGCTTGGCCACTTGAGTTTGAGATGGGTGTGATCATGGATGACGAGGCGGAAGAGCATGTCCAAGAGGCCGCAAGTGTCCTGAGTCGGTATTGCGATCTCATCGCGGTTCGTGCGTTTCCGAAGTTCATGAATTGGCAGGAGGATCGACAGGACAAGATTCTGAACGCCTTTGCGACTCATTCAAGCGTGCCGGTCATCAACATGGAGACCATCACCCACCCATGCCAGGAATTGGCCCACATCATGGCTCTGCAGGATCGGCTTGGCGACTTGAAAGGGCGCAAATACGTTTTGACCTGGACGTGGCATCCGCGCCCCCTCAATACGGCGGTGGCCAATTCCGCCCTCATGATTGCCACGAGATTCGGGATGGATGTCACGCTGCTCTGCCCAGATGAAGAATTCCTGCTCGATGAGCGGTATCTCTCGAATGCCAGGAAGAACGCCCTCGAAACGGAAGGCGCTTTTCAAGTATCCCATGACATCGAATCATCGTACGACGGTGCGGAAATCGTCTACGCCAAGAGTTGGGGGGCCATTCCCTACTTCGGGCGATGGGACGAGGAGAAACCCAAGCGTGATCGCTACAAACACTTCATCGTTGACGAGTGCAAGATGGCCATGACCAACGAGGCGATCTTCAGCCACTGTCTTCC
The DNA here is from genome assembly GCA_027295365.1 of Planctomycetota bacterium. GTDB lineage: Bacteria > Planctomycetota > Phycisphaerae > Phycisphaerales > SM1A02 > JADFSH01. The sequence goes on along the minus strand of JAPULD010000257.1, from coordinate 4,693 downwards.
GATGCGCCGAAACGTCAAGGCGACCGATCAGGTCATCGATTCACAGAACTCGATCGTTCTGGAAGAAGCGGCGAATCGAATGCACGTGCAGAAAGCGATTATGTGCGATCTGCTCGGCGTACCGATGACAACCAATACACATACTCAGAAAGATCTCACTCATGCCAGCTCCACTTGACATCGTCCTCGCTTTTTCGGGAGGCCTGGACACCAGCTTTTGCGTGCCCTGGCTCATTGAGCGGGGATATCGCGTCACCACGCTCTTCGTCGATACGGGTGGCGTCAACCCGCAAGAAAGATTCGCCATCGAGCAACGTGCGCTCGAGCTTGGCGCATCGCGACACGTCACCCAGGATGCGGGCGAGGATCTCTGGCAATCATTCGCCATCCCCTTCATCCGATCCGGCGCAACCTATCAGAATCAATATCCATTGCTCTGCTCCGATCGGTACATCATTGGCCAGCGGATGGTGGAATTGGCCCAAGAGATCGGCACGACCTATCTCGCGCATGGCTGTACCGCAGCAGGCAACGACCAGTTTCGGTTCGACCAGACCATCGCAGCGCTGGGCGAATTCGACATCATTGCGCCGATTCGCGCCATCCAATCGGAAACAAGCGAATTGCGTTTGTACGAAGAACAGTATCTGAAGGAGCGAGGGTTTATAGCCCCCCCAAAGACAGCCCGATACACGATCAACGAGAACATTCTTGGGGTCACCATCTCGGGCTCGGAGATTGATGCCTTTACCCCGCCCTCGGATGAGACTTATTTCCTGACCTCACCACGCTCGTCATGGCCCGCCATCTCACAACGAGCCACGATCGGATTTGAACATGGCATTCCCATGACCTTGAACGGCTCCGCCATCGACGGCCCATCACTTCTGTCAACCCTCCATGCTCAATTCGGGTCATATGGCGTCGGTCGAGGAATCTACACCGGGGACACCACCATCGGTCTCAAGGGACGAATCGTCTTTGAAAGCCCGGCCCTCATGGTTCTGCTCACTGCCCATCGCGCACTTGAGGAAGCCGTGCTCACCAGACATCAAAACGCATTCAAGCCGATTGCGGCCAAACGATGGGTCGAACTTGTTTACGAAGGCTTTTTCTTCGAGCCTTTGCGCGAGAACCTGCAAGCGTTCATCGCCTCGACACAGAGCGCCGTCACCGGGGAGGTCACAATCGAAACCCAGGGCGGCATCTGCATGGCCATCTCTATCGATTCCCCCAACATCCTGCAACGTCCCGACGCCACCTATGCACAAGGCGCACCATGGACCAGTGAGGAGGCCCAAGGCTTCATCAAGCTCTATGGGCAAAGCTCAATCCTCGCATGTGCCCGCGATATACAGGCACCTGCGATTCATGAAACGATTTCAACGTGATCCAATCAACGCTCGATATTCTGCGCCAGCTTGTGTCGTATGACACGACGAACCCGCCCCGAGAGATTGCGACCGATGGCATCTTCGCGTACATCACCCGCCTGTTGGAGCCGGCGGGTTTCGAGTTGGACCTGACCGACCTTGGCGATGGATGCATCACTCTGTTCGCGAGAAGGGGGGCCCCCACCACCCTGTTCAATGTCCATCTCGACACTGTGCCGGCGGATGTGAATTGGGAAACCGATCCGTTCTCGCTCCAAACCTCCGAGCACGATGCCATAGGGCTCGGGGCGTGCGACATCAAGGGGGCCGCCGCTTGCCTGCTGGCTTCGGCCATCTCGACCAACGGATCGATCTGCCTCTTGTTCACGTCGGATGAGGAAGCGGGCCAAAGCCGATGCGTCAAGACGTTCCTTGAGCATGTTCCAGTGGGTCTAGAAAATGTCGTGGTCGCGGAGCCGACACAATGCAAAGCAGTTTCGGCGCATCGGGGACTGCTCTCGGTCGAGGGCGTCTTCCATGGACGCGCCGCCCACGGCTCGATCGAGACTGATGAATCCTTCAATGCGAATCACCAAGCGGCGCGATGGGTGCATAGAGCACTTGACTACGCGGCTTCGAGAGAAATCGATTCGTTCGAACACCTCAATGGGATTCGCCTCAATGTCGGAGTCATCGAGGGAGGCATCAAAGCCAACGTCATCGCCTCCAAGGCCAAGGTGGTGTTCGGGTTTCGCCCTTTGCCCATGCATGAACCGAACGCTCTGCTCAAGGATTTGTGTGATTTCCACCCTCACGCCTCCTGGACGACACGATTCGAGGCCTCCCCGCTTCGGCCCCATGAAAAGATCTCTCACTACATTGATCAGCTAGGGCTTGAGCCGGGGCCCATCGTGGACTTCTGGACTGAAGCGGCGCTGTTTTCAAACGCACGGTACCCAACCATCGTCTTTGGGCCGGGTGATATCGCCCAGGCTCATACCGCCGGGGAGTGGGTCGCTCTGGATCAACTTGAATCCGCGACCCGGACGTACACACGATTGTTCTCCAATGCTTCCAGCTAAAGGCATCAACCCATGGATTCACTGCAAGAAGTCTTAACCAACCTGCTCAGCAACCTGGCCAGTCGCAAGGAAATCGATCAGTATCTGCGCGAATTCACGAACGTTGAGTCCACCAAGTTCGCGGTCATCAAGGTCGGGGGAGGCATTCTTCGCGACGATCTGGATGAGCTTGCGTCGTCCCTGGCGTTCCTGCAACGCGTCGGCCTGTTTCCCATCGTCGTGCATGGGGCCGGCCCCCAGCTCAACGAGGCCCTGGAGAACGAGTCGATTGAGAGCGCCACGATCGGCGGACTTCGAGTCACGTCGCCCGAAGTACTCCACATCGCTCGAAAGGTTCTGCATCGAGAGAATCTCAGATTGGTCGAGGCTCTTGAAAAGCTGAACACCCGAGCCCGTCCCATCACGACGGGTGTGTTCGACGCTTCTCCCATCGATCCGGATAGCTTAGGCCTGGTCGGCAAGATCGATCACGTGCATCCGGAACCCCTTGAAGCTGCCATCCGAGCCAAGCAATTGCCGATCGTCGCCTGCCTGGGCGAAACTCGGAGCGGTCAGATTCTGAACATCAATGCCGATGTCGCCGCCCGGGCTCTGGCCTTGGCCATGCGTCCCTACAAGCTGATCTTCCTCACTCCGACGGGTGGCCTGCTCGATGAACATGATCAGGTGATGCCCGCCATCAATCTCGTCGAGGATTACGAGCGGCTCATGGCCCAACCCTGGTTACAGGGCGGCATGGCCTTGAAACTGCGAGAGATCAACGAACTGTTCAAGGAGCTCCCCCTCAATTCCTCGGTCTCGATCACGAAACCCGATCAACTCGCGCGGGAACTCTTTACCCATCGAGGTAGCGGCACGCTCATCCGTCGGGGCGAATCAATCGATGTGCATACCACATTCGAGGGCATTGACACGGATCGATTGCAGAGCTTGATTGAGGACAGTTTCTCCCGCTCGCTTCGCGCTGATTACTTCACTCGTCGCCCACCCACGAAGGTCTATGTGACGAAATCTTATTCCGCCGCCGCGGTGCTGACGCTGGAACAGGGCTTGCCTTACCTGGACAAGTTCGCGGTCACCGCCGAAGCCCAAGGCGCGGGGCTCGGTGCATCGTTGTGGAATCGCATGCGTCAGGAGACCCCGCAATTGTTCTGGCGAGCCCGCCCCGACAATCCGGTGTGCTCATGGTATTTCCGCCAGGCGGAGGGCACACACCGTACGCCCGACTGGGTTGTGTTCTGGTATGGCCTTGGCTCACGCGATCAGATGACGCAATGCATCGACCACGCACTTTCCCTTGAACCCTCACTCGAGTACGAACATGAGTACGCAATCCCCAATATCGCCACAGGCGAATCCGTCCTTCTCGCCGAAGGATGAGCCACCGACAACGCTGAGGGTTGGACTGCTCGGAGCCCGAGGCCATGTCGGCCGCGAGCTGTTGAGACTGATCCAGGTCCACCCAATGCTGTCGCTCGACTTCGCAACTTCGAGTTCACAGGTTGGTGAGCCGATTCAATCTGTTGCCCCTGAGTTTGATGGGACACTATCGTTCATCGAAACCTCGCCCGGCGCGATCATCGATCATGAGGCCGATCTATACATACTCGCCCTGCCGAACGATGAATCAAGATTATTCACTCAGGCCATCGAGACAACTCGAGGCGAAGCCGCACTCGTGGTCGATCTCAGTGCCGACCATCGATTCGATGATGGTTGGGTCTATGGCCTCTCAGAATTGAATGCTGAACGGCTGCGATTCGCCCGACGCATCGCCAACCCGGGCTGTTACGCCACTTCGATGATGTTGGGCCTGGCCCCATTGATATCCCGCCTCGAAGGAACACCCCATGTCTTTGGCGTCTCAGGCTACAGCGGCGCGGGATCGACGCCTTCCAATCGGAATGATCCCGAACGCCTTCGTGACAATCTCATGCCCTATCAACTTTCAGGGCACCTCCACGAGCGCGAGGTCTCGCGTCATCTTGGCCAGGCAATCCGCTTCGCCCCCCATGTGGCGCCGTTTTTCAGGGGGATTACAACCACGATCTTGGCCAGATTGAAGCGACCCATGGAGCCGATCGAACTCACCCAGTTGTACAAGCATTTTTATGCAGATCATCACTTGGTTGAAGTCCGACCCGACGACATTCCGTTCGTGCGCGATGCAACGAACAGTCCTCAAGCCACGATCGGAGGCTTGACCATCGACGAGAACAATCCGTGCCACGTGTCGCT
>JAPULD010000256.1 GCA_027295365.1 Planctomycetota bacterium | reverse complement strand
AGAGTTGAGCGTTCTTCGCGCCACTGCTCTCAACGTGTTGCAGGTGACTGAGCGCAGCGTCGTAGTCTCCCAAACAACTATGCAGCCACGCGAGTCGGATGTGCGTCGGGCTGCTGGTGATCCAGCCGAATCCACCTTTGTTGAATCCGGAGACGAAACCGTACCAACGAATCGCCTGGGTGGCCGCTTTTTCCTGATCTGGGGAAACTTGATTCACCCCCGGGCCAAACACATCGCCCTGCGACAACGTGACCTTTTCATCGAAACGCGCTGCATTGAGGTAAGCGAGATTCAAGACCCCGGCATGAATCGTAAGCAGTGCGATGATCGTGACGATCGCGACAAAGCCCCATCCCCCTGGCCTGATGCGGCCACTCAATTTGAGTTGGAATCGATGTACGCGAACGTTCGTGTCACACTGCAATCGCCACCCACGCCACAGAAGCCAGGTGATGATCGAGACCAGACCTGCAGTCATGAGCAGGGGGAACCTGACGACCATGCCCCGAAATGCGAAGAAAATCAGCACGAATACAAGGGCAAAGACGATCTCCTCGCGCCATGACAGATCATAGTTTCGTTCCGGCGTTGCATTCTTGGCAGGCCCCTTGCCCACCGCGGTTTTTCCAAACCCGAAATACAACGCGTCGTTCGGACACACGCTCACGCAGTCGAGGCACTTCATGCACCCGGGATCGACGACCATCCCATACTCGCGCACTTCTTCATGCACGCGCACGTTGGAGGAGCAGGTGGCGGTGCAATGACCGCACCCTTCACACGCATCGGTGACGCGAATGCGACCCGGGGCGAACTTGTCGAGTTGCGCATAGAGCCCCCCATAGGGACAGGCGTAGGTGCAGAATCCCTTGGCCCCGAGGAAGTACACGGTGCCGAAGCCGCATACAAGGAGGAACGGAACCGCCAACAACCACCCGGGGAACGTGCCCCAGAAATCAGTCGTGACGAACTGCACGGAAAAACCAGGCCAGGCCAGATCTGGATTCGACCACGGCGCCACCGCCAGTCGATAGAACACTGGCCAGATGAACATGTACAACCCCAGGATGAGGGGGACGTAAATCAGCACGCGTGAGCGGAATGGCTTGGGCCTGATGCCGCACTTTCGCATGAGCCAGCCGCACAGATCCTGGAGCATGACCAAGTGACACCCCCAGCCACAGAACCATCGTCCGAGCGCCAGCGTGGCGAGCAGCGTCAGGACAAAGAAGACGACCCCGGCATTGATCAGCCCTCGCTTTGAAAACTCCATCGCTTCGGACGGCTCGATCGGCGAGATGGTCCGACCCGTCCACCACCATTGCAGGACATGGAGGATGATGAGCACTTGAATGATTCCAAGCACCAGCGCGCGACGGGGGGCGTTGTGTGATTTTCGGATCGTACCGGACGCGACCGGTTCGCCCTCAACGATCGTCAAGGCGATGGAATGCATCTTCTGCTTGCCATCCCGAAGCGAGGTGGGTGTTGGATTGTTCGCTTCCGTCGTCATGGTGAATGCTCATGATATGTATCGGCATCATTGCCTGACGATAAATCAATCTCTTGGCACTTGAATCATCTGCCTCCGAGAAGCGAATTCAACGTGATTTTCCACACTTTCGGTATTCCCGGCCACTTGGAGTATCGCCTATCATGATGTGATGAGCGAGTTCGTACGGATCGATTTCAACCGTCCGATGCCGTTGTTTCCCTTGCCGGACACGGTCTTGCTGCCTCACGCAGTCCAGCCCTTGCATATTTTTGAGGATCGCTATTGCGAGATGGTCAACCATAGCCTCGACAGCTCCGGTCAGATCGCGATGGCTTGTTTTGAAGGCGATCAATGGCGATTCGACACCCCCGAAATCTCCGGAACCCCCGGAACCCCAGAAAATCCCGGCACACGCATTCCCCTGCCCCTTCGCCCAATCGTGTGTGTGGGTCAGATCGTTCAGCATGAGAAACTTCCACTGGGGCAGCACAACATTCTCTTGCATGGCGTTTGCCGTGCGAGAATCGAACAGATCATCGAACCGTGTGAAAACTATTCCTACCGACGAGGTCATCTCGCCCCGATTGAAAATTCGGATGACGATGCAATCCCGTTGGACGAAGTTCGTGATGAATTGCGCCGTCTTCTACGCAATCCACGTCTGAAACGGATGCGAGCCTCCAAGAGCGTGGCCGAATGGTTTGATCGAGAGGATGTCACCACCCCCGCCCTGCTCGAATTGATCGGATCGGTACTTCTGCACGATGGCGAACTGAAATATCAGCTTCTCTCGGAGCCTTCGGTCGTCGTCCGGGCCGACCTCATTCGCAACGAATTGCTGCATCTCGACGAGATCGTTAGACAGGCCGAGAAACAGGATCACAAATCCTGGCCCAAGGGCATGAGTTGGAATTAAGGCATAGTTGAAATTGAAAGCAGACGCCCCATCGAACGTCTGCTCCGATCTCACCTTTCAACTTTTCTATGACTACCCGATCGAACGACCACGTCTGATCGAATCCATATGGGCCTGCAGTTTCCGACCCGGGCACGCGGTGCTCGCCCATTCCTGGTGAGTACGAACGTTCCGCATCGCAACGGTATGCCGACTCATCAGATCCGCAAGTTGACGATTGAGCCCGTTGATCTGAGCGACCGTCGGCGCCTGTTGCTCGAAGTTCCCCATGCACATGATGCCGATGTTCCCCTCATTGTGATCCTTGACATGAGCGCCCTGGTAGGCCATGGATCGCCCCTCCCAGACCCGCCCGCCTCGATCGACGATGAAGTGATATCCGATGTCGCCCCAGCCTCGTCCCCGATGACCACGACGAATGAGCTCAAGACGCTCCTTGGCGGCGGCGGCGCTGTCTCCATAGAACGGATCCATGCCATCGTGATGCACGGTGATGTATCGAATGGGGATCATTCGATTCATGCGCGAAGGGAGTGGTTGCCCTTTAGCCCATCGTGATCTCGAATACACGCCACGAGGAAGGCTCTGAGGCGATTCGATGGTCCCGGGTTTCGCAGAATCAAGTTCAGAACCCGTTTTTTCCGTGGGGACGTGATCTGGCCATTCTGGCCCTGGCAATCCCGTGACAACTCTTCCTGGCTGAGCACAACCAGTCGCCAGCAATCCCAGCCCCATGAACAGAAATGTCCGACGAGGGGTGGGAAAACCGGTCATGGTCGGGCTGAGATCATCGGTATGGGGGTCATCCTTCTCGTGGGTCTGCATAAATCGCCGCCAAGGTTGGAGTTGAGAAACCACTGACATATCGTCAGAGCCATGATCTGATCTTCAACTATCGGAGACTCGATCCCCGCCTGAATCAGAGCAATCGTCAGCCTTTCAACAAATCTGCTGCTCAAATGAAAAGACTACTTGTAATCAAGACATTCAACGTCAGGCGAGCACCCGAGGAATGCGGCGAATCTTCCGACTCGACATGCAAACTATAACCCTATGTATTTCATGCATTTAGAATAATTCAAAAGCAGTGCAACTATGCTCTGTTTGAGTCGCAAAAAGCCTTGATGTAGGCTATAATTTTCGATCAGAAACACGCCGGAATTCCGGCCCCATGGAGCCCCCATGACCGACCAGACTGAAGGCGTTGAAAACACCGACTCCAAGCCAAAAACCAGCCCCGCGAACAGCGAATATACCTCCGAATCAATCCAGGTCCTTGAGGGCCTGGAAGCTATTCGCAAGCGTCCTGGTATGTACGTAGGCGGGATCGGCCTCAACGCACTGCATCATCTCATCTTTGAATGCGTGGACAACGCCATCGACGAGGTCATGGTGGGATACGCGACCTCAGTCATCGTTCGCCTCGGCGTGGATGGCTCCTGCACCGTGATTGATGACGGGCGCGGCATGCCCATCGATCCCATGAAGCATGAGAATCCGGCCATCAATGGTCGGCCCGCCGTCGAGGTCATCATGACCGAGGTCCACGCTGGCGGAAAGTTCGACGACAACGTCTACAAGGTGTCAGGCGGACTGCACGGTGTCGGCGTCAAGTGCGTCAACGCCCTTTCGGAATGGACCGAGGTCGAGGTCGTCAAGGATCGCAAGGTGTACGTCATCAAATTCTCTCGGGGTGAAATGGTCACGCCCTTGCACGTGCTCGCCGAGCGAGAGGATGCCGACGACAAGAACCCGAGAAAGACCGGCACCCGTATCAGCTTCCTGCCCGATTCGGAAATTTTCCCCGACACCCGATTTCGCTTCGAGACGATGCAGCACCGCCTGCGCGAACTGGCCTACCTCAACCCGGGCGTGTCGATCCACCTGATCGACGAACGGGTCGACAAGGACGGCGAACCCCGAAAGGATCATTTTCACTTTGAAGATGGTTTGCTGGGCTACGTCAAGTATCTCAATCGCACCAAGACGGCCAGCAGCCCTCCGATCAGTATGATCAAGACCGATGATGCATCGGGGCTCAGTTGCGAGATCGCGATGCAATACACCGATGCCACCAATGAGGTGGTGCTCGCCTTTGGCAACAACATCATCAACCCCGATGGTGGCACGCATGTGCAAGGCTTCAAATCAGCCCTGACCCGCACGATCAACGCCCACGCCAAACGCAACAACCTGCTCAAGGATCTGACCCCCAGTGGCGACGACCTGCGCGAAGGTTTGACCGTGATCATTGCGGTGCGAATGACCGAACCCCAGTTCAACAACCAGACCAAGGAAAAGCTGCTCAACCCCGAAGTCGAGGGATTCGTCGGCTCGACCATCTCGACCCATCTCAGCTCCTGGTTGGAGGAAAACCCCGGCGAAGCGAGAAAGATATGCCTGAAAGCCGTGCTCGCGGCTCAGGCCCGGGAAGCGGCCCGGAAGGCCCGTGAACTCATCAAACGCAAGGGAGCTCTCGACAGTGGCGGTCTCCCCTCCAAGCTCGCCGACTGCGCCACCAACGACGTCGATCGATCTGAACTGTTCATCGTCGAAGGTGATTCCGCCGGCGGATCCGCCAAAGGCGGACGCGATCATGACAATCAGGCCATCCTGCCTCTTCGTGGCAAGGTGCTCAACGTTGAAAAAGCGCGTCTGGACAAGGTGCTGGCCTTCGAGGAAATCCGCATCCTCATCCAGGCGCTTCAATGCGGCATTGGCGAGGACTTTGATCTATCCAAGCTCCGCTATGGCCGCATCATCATCATGACCGATGCCGATGTGGACGGCTCGCACATCCGCACGTTGTTGTTGACGTTCTTCTTCAGGCAGATGCCGGAGTTGATCCGCCATGGCAAGATCTATATTGCGCAGCCTCCCCTCTATCAGGTCACGCGCAACAAGAAATCGCAGTACGTCCTCAACGACGAGAAAATGACGGAAGTCCTGACGAAGTCGGCGCTGAAGAATTCAGTGCTCACCCGTCGTGACGATGATGCCAACGAGACGCGTCGGATCGAAGGCCTTGAGTTGGAGCGACTGGTCCGCGACCTACAAAGACTCCAGAGTCTTGTCACCGTCTCCGAGAGGCGCGGCACTCCGTTCCCGGTTCTGCTGGAATCTCGCGATCATGATCCCGAGCATCAGGGTCGCTTGCCTCAATTCCGACTGACCTGGCCTGAGGGCGAGAATCTGTGTTGGTCGGAGGACGAAGCTCGATCCATCATCAAGGAGCAGAAACTCATCCTCGATGATCTAGAGGCCGGTGACGTTGCAATCAATGGCGACCGCCTGAAACTCGCAACCTTGCGCGAGCTTCACGAGAATCGAGAGATCCAGAAGATCATTGCCCGGCTCGACGAGTTCGAAATCGACATTGAAGACTATGCCCTGGTCCAGGAAGAATCCGTGACGGGCGAGAAGTTACCCACTCGCTATGCCTGGATTGTCGATCCGGGCACCGACAAGGAATCACTCGTGGATGTTCCCAACATCCCGTCAATCCTGACCGCGTTGCACGACGTGGGACGACGAGGCATCGAGCTCAAGCGATTCAAGGGGCTGGGCGAAATGAACCCCGAACAGCTGTGGGACACCACCATGGACCCCGCCTATCGCACGTTGTTGCGCGTGACATGGGATTCCGCGAGCGATGCCGACCAACTCTTCTCGACGCTGATGGGCGAGCACGTGGAAAGCCGTCGCGCGTACATCGAGGATCATGCGTTGGAAGTGAAAAACCTGGACATCTGATCACGAACTCGACGCGGCGCCGGATCATCTCGAACGCAAGGGACTCCCACGTGATCGTCCCGAACATTCGGGCGATTCTTACCGCGTTTTCCCACCAGACTGATTCTTGCGCGTGGAAGCTTGACTGTTTCGGTGTTCGTCGGACTGTCCTTGAGATTCGCCGGTGATGTGGTCGTTGCCGCCATTGCCGCAGATCGTGTCCAAGTCCCGATTGCCGACGGTGACGATCAGATCGTTGCCGGATGTGCCCCGGAAGACGTCGGCTCCGGGCGTCCCCACCAAGACGCCTCGATATCGACGACCGTGCAACGGACCCCCCACGATGACATTTCGATCATCCACGTAGACGGTGGGCTGGAGGCCTTCACACAAACTCTGCCCATCGTCCTTTTCGCATTCGTCGAGGACACCATTTTGATTCTCATCCGCGCCGGGTTCCGTCGTTAGTTCGACTCGAACATCAAGGAAGGATTCCGAGCAGAATCCGGGATCCACCGCTTGGGAAGGCACGAATCGTAGCACGGCTGCCCCGCTCGCTAGAGCCTCCATATACGTCTCACGAGTCAAGACGAATGATTCGATCGCATCCGGATCGCAATCCGTTGCGAAGAGGTATATCGAGCGGACAGGGATGTCGTTAATCCAGACGTCGACGCGTTCCGTCCAGTTGGCCAAGTTGGCGCGTGCGATGCAGGTGACCTCCAGGTCGGCCAGCGCGACGGGGGAGGACTCGAATTCATAACGCTGTTCATTGGCCCCGTCGAAGGGTCCCATAGCACCGGACTGCAGGGTGATCGTGCCATCGAGTTCGCAGGCATCGGGGATGCCGTTCTCGTTGCAGTCGGTGCTGGATTCCTCCGAATCGCACTGGCCGGATGCGGGGGAGGCCATGATGCACATCGCAAGAAGTGCCGTCATAGCAGAGAAATCATTGAATTGGAACCGGCTTTGTGTCATCGAAGACTCCTTTTCGATGATGGATTTCGCCTCGACAAAGTGGTTCATATCTTTGTGTTGTGTGCGTCGTGCTCCTTGATCTGAAATTATGCTGACCTAAACATACGAATCATTTGGACCGGTCGCGCATGCATTGCGCCAGCATCTGTGGATCTGGTTTGTTTTGTGTCGATTGTGACGATCAGAGAACTACCGGGATCAGCTTGGCAAGCCTCGAGAAAAGACATGCCACTCCACGGGGCCGACGTCTCGACCAGGCAACCTCACGTCGATCCGGACAAGACCCACGAAATCGAAGGCGAAGTATCGCCTTCAATCATTGAATCAATCAAGGATCGGGCAAGTTACTGCCCCAATTGGCCAGCAGTATCAACAGATCCGAGACGTCGACGGTGCCATTGAGATCCAGGTCCTCAAAGCAGTCGACACAAGCCCCCCAGGCGGCCAGCAAGGCCAACAGATCGACGGTGTCCACCACGGTGTT
>JAPULD010000255.1 GCA_027295365.1 Planctomycetota bacterium | reverse complement strand
CGCCCCCCGCCCCCCCCCCCCCCCGCCCGGCCCCGCCGGGCCCCCCGCGCCCCGCCCCGGCCCCCCGGGCCGCCGGCGCCGCGCGCGGCGCCCGCGGATTCGTCGAAGTCATGCATCACCCTCCACGGCCGACGTACGAAGGGTCAGGATATCGCGAAGCTGCTGGGTGCCCAGTTCGGTCAACCACTGCTCCCCGGCCCCGATGATGTTCTCCGCGAGCTTGGTCTTCTGCTCGATCATCTGGTCGATGCGTTCTTCCAGCGTGCCGGTGCATACGAACTTGTGCACATGCACCGTCCGTGTTTGCCCGATCCGGAACGCCCGGTCGGTCGCCTGGTTTTCGACCGCGGGATTCCACCAGCGATCAAAGTGGAAGACGTGATTCGCCGCGGTGAGGTTGAGACCGATGCCGCCCGCCTTGAGCGAGAGGACGAAGATCGGCACTTCATGTCCGGGTTCAGGCTCGTTGAATCGATCGATCATCTGCTGTCGTTTGATGATTGGTGTTCCACCATGAAGGAACATCGCTTCGCAACCGAGTTCACGCTGGATCATGGTGGTCAGCAAATGCCCCATCCGTCGGAACTGCGTGAAGATGAGCGCCTTGCCATCCGAAGCGAGGACTTCATCGAGCATGACTTTCAGCCGACGACACTTGCCGCTCCGCGCGGAAAGCTCGCCCATCTCGGAAATGTCTTCCGCCAGCGTCTCGGCATTGACTTTCTTCCCGCCCTTTGCGGGAACCCCCAGAATCGGATGATTGCAGATCTGCTTGAGCTTCACCAACGTCGCAAGGACTGCGCCACGGCGATGAATGCCTTCGGCCTGTTCAATCGACCCGAGCATCTCCTTGACCGAGCGCTCGTACATCGTTGCCTGCTCACTCGTCAGGGTGGCGTATTCCTTGGTTTCCAGGCAATCGGGCAAATCGTCGATCACGTTGCGATCGGTCTTGAGGCGACGCAACACGAATGGCTGGATGAGACCCCGAAGCCGCTCGGCCTGGATCGGATCACGATGCCGTTCGATGGGCACTGCGAACTGTTGCCTGAATTCGTGAACCGTACCCAGATACCCCGGATTTAGAAATTCCATGATCGACCAGAGTTCCGCAAGACGATTCTCGACTGGCGTTCCCGTCAACGCTATGCGGCGAGTCGTTTTGAGCGCACGAATCGTGCGCGTCTGCTTGGTCGGTGGATTCTTGATGTATTGCGCCTCGTCCAGCGCGACGCGATGCCAGTTGATGTGAGACAACGTCTCCCGGTCGCGACTGACAAGACCATAGGTCGTGATGACCACATCGTTGGTTCGAACCGCTTCGTGAAAGAGATCGTCGAGGGGTCGATCGGGACCATGATTGATGTGCACCCGCAACGACGGCGCGAATCGTTCAATCTCTCGCTGCCAGTTGCCGACCAACGACGTGGGGACAACCAACAAGGTCGGGCCGATCGCATCGGGATCGAAGGCCGATTCGCGTTCATATAACAGCAGCGCGATCATCTGGATGGTCTTGCCCAAGCCCATGTCATCGGCGAGGCATGCCCCGAGACCGAATCGATCCAGAAACGCCAGCCAACTCAAACCTGACTGCTGATAAGGCCTCAACTCCCCAAGGAACCCCTTGGGCTGATCGAGTTGGGGCATCCGCTTCTCATCCTGGGAAGCCCCAAGCAGGTCATTGACCCAGCCGGTCGCGTCGAATCCGCTGACATGCAAACCGATGTTCTTGCCCGCGGCGCCATGAGCCAACCGGATGGCCTGCAACAGGGGCATCTCCCCGTCCGGTTGCGATTCAATGAACTTCAACGCCTTCTCGATCTGATCGGGACGAATCTCCACCCATCGACCTCGAAGACGAACGAGCGGCGTGTTCTGGGCCGCCAAGGCATGGAATTCATCCATGCTCAATGGTTGGTCGCCGATCGCGATCTGCCATTGATAGTTCACGAGACTCTGAAGCCCGACCATGTTCGACGCGTCCGCGGCTTCCTCCGCCGTTCGGGGTTGCATGTTCAGTTCCGGTGCATCGATGAACAGTCTTGCACCAATCTGTGCGGACGGATCTTTCCACCAATCCGGAACGATCACTTCAAAACCCGATTCCTCAAGCAAAGGCTTGTAGTCGGTGAGAAATTCGTACGCCTCGGCCGTGGACAGTTCGAGATGATTGGGCGTGGTTTCGTTGAGCGCATTCTCGATCTTGTCGTAGATACGACTGGCTCTTCCCAATTCAGTGAGCAACACTTCCTGTGCTTTTTCAGCGCCGATTCCACCCGGGAGCAGACCCCCCGCTCTCAGATCCCAGAGATTCGCGGCCTCGATCCGCAGGTCCGGATCGTCGGGCGACTGCAGATGCATCGAAACGATCCACTTGATGCGAGAATCGATCGGCTTGAGTTCCTCAAGCGTCACCGACTCGGCGGGCTCCTCGAGCTGCAAGCTCAAATGGAAGGGCAGGTCCTGCCCCCGGTCATCGAGTCGCCCCACCCACCCCCGCACATCACGCAATAACAGCGATCCCGCTCCATCGGACTGGGGGACGGTATCGTTGCGATCAAGCAGTCCCGACAGCCATGAGACATGGGCGTCGTTGGTCGGATCTCGATCTTCGATCGCTTCTATATATTGTTCTGATTGCAGAACCCGCCTCACGGCGATGTTCGTCATCGTCCTCAACGCTTCGTCGAGGATCGCCCAAGGTTCATGATCGGCCTTGTCGAAGATGGCCCTCACCGAGGGGGGCATCGACATGATCAAGGCCCCCACTTTGGCCCGAGCCGCGTCATCGTGGAGCCAGGGCTGCCAGGACGCCCTGAAATCCTCGCCCTTGCTCTGGTACATCGTGGGAATGAATCGCTGATCGGTGAGCAGATCGATCACGAAACGCGCGACGGTCATCCAATATCGAATTGATTGCCCTAGGACCAATTGGCCATGGAGCTCGAGCCCTTCGAGCCTGAGCAACACTTCAGGTGTGAATTCAACTGACAGACTCACACATTCGACGCGAGAT
>JAPULD010000254.1 GCA_027295365.1 Planctomycetota bacterium | reverse complement strand
CAGGGGTGATGGATCGTGAACGTGTCGTCGAGAAAGATGACGTAATTGAGCGATCCCTGATCACGAATCTCAAAGAGTTCTTCAAGGACGTTCTCGTGCGATCGCCGACGACCGTACGCGGCGCCTCCCTGTTCGGCATACAGTTCGTCGTACATGCGGGCCGCACAATACGTGCAGGGGAAAGGGCAGCCTCGCTGCGTGCAGATATGGACGACGCCATGTTGCTCATCAAGCAGGTCGCGGGCCATGAAAGGCAGGTCGTCGATGGGCTCGAAGGGTTTTCCGAGGACAGGCCGGTTTCCCACGCTGGTCTGGATATTGTCGATCGAACCATCGGTGATCGGCAACCCCGCCTCCATCGCCTCGACGAAGTACATGAAAGCGCGCTCGCCTTCACCCAGGCAGACGTAGTCGATCCCCGGCTCGGCAATGGTTGCATCGGGCGAAAACGTCGGGTGCAGTCCGCCCGTGATAACCGGGATGTCAACGTGTTCGCGAAGGCCGTTGAGCAGTCGTTTCGCGCCCAGCCATTGGCGGCTGGTCAGCGAGACGCCGATGAGGTCAGGCTTGCGATCATGAATGGCCTCGATCAGCGTCTTGACCGGTTCCTCTTCATTGATTCGCAGCAGCGAGGCCTCATGCCCGACCTTGCGGATTGAAGCTCCGAGATACGCCGGCCCGATCGACGCCACTGACCAGTCCCGTTGCGTGTCGATTTCGAGGAAAAGCACGTGCATCGTGTCTTCCATTTTCACCGGACGATCGCCCAACTGCAAGATCGATTGGCAAGACGCTTCCAGGAGTGACCAAGATTCGCTGGAATTTGGAAAATTATTGTTTTTAGTCCCAGTACCTGCCGGAAAGGGCATATGTCCCAGTAGGAATGGCCCAGGCATTCTTACATTCACTTCTGAGCCAGGACCGATTTCGCGGCTTACTGGCTTAAAAAATAGGAAAGATGCAGTCATCGATCCTGTCATTTTCGTCTTTCGTTCAATGGCAAGGGGTTCTTCATGCTTTCACAAATCCAATGTTCCCTTATCGTATTGACGGTTTTTTACGTGACAGGAATGGCCCACGGACAGTGTGAGGATGGTCGAATTTTTCCCCCTCCGGGCCTGAGCTACAACACTCGCATGTCGGTGGATGGCGATGTGCTGGTGGTTCGCGCCATCTATGTTTGCCCCGAGGCTCCGATTTTCGCTCCGCTTGGATTCATGCGCACTCCGGGGATGACGGGCCTTCAGGCCGCCTCATTTGATGAGGCGTGGTTGGAGCCTCTCGTGAGGAAGCCGGGCGGGTTCAACAGAATGCCGATGGCCTTTTCCGCGTTCGGCGGGGATTGCAACTTGAACGGCATTCCCGATGTCAAGGACATCTCCAGCGGACTGCTCACCGACTGCAACGACAACCAGGTTCCGGACGAGTGCGAACTGGGAAACTTCGGCATCTGCCCCTCGCTGACGGATTGCAATGAAAACGGCATCCCCGATGAATGCGACCTCGGCTCGGGATCCAGCCTCGACGACGATGGAAACGGAGTTCCCGATGAATGCGACGGTTGTCCCTTCCCGCCCACGGTCTTTCATGTCTATCGATACAACGCCTTGACGGAAAACTGGGATTTCGAACACGAAATCCGCGAGTTGGGGCTCACTGGCAGTTGGGGTCGATCCGTGTCCGTCTCGGGCGATCGCATCGCCATCGGTGCGGAATCCGATCCCAATGGCACCGTGTGCAACGCTGGGGCGGTTTATGTTTATACTTTCGATCCCAAGACTTCGACCTGGCCCAGGGAAACGATCCTCCGATCCTCGGTGGGCGAATCGACCATGCGTTTCGGGCGCGATGTCGATATGCAGGGCGATCGCCTTCTCGTCGGGGCGCCGGGGCTCTTCAACACCGGGGCGGCGTTCGTCTTCGACTTCAACGCCTCGAACCAGACTTGGGAGGAGAAGGCGATCTTGACCGCCTCCGACGCTGAACCGAGCGGGAGCAGTCTTGGATTAAGCTACGGGGCAATCTCCCTCGACGGGGATTGGGCCATCGTGGGCGAATTTCTGGACCAAGGCAGTTGCAATGGCCTTGATGGTGGGTGCACTGTCGGAGCCGCCTACATTTTCGGTCGCAATCCGGCTACCGGGCAGTGGAGCCAGCGACAGAAGCTGGCCCCGCTCGATGATAGCTTCTCACAGATTTACGGGGCCTCGGTCGAAATCCGGGGCGATCTCGCCGTGGTGCATTCGGGGGGGCCTGAAGATTACACCGTCGAGCAGACGCGGCAGGTCATCTACATCTATCGAAACACCGGCTCCGCCTGGACGTTGGAGTCGATCAATGATGTCACGATCCCTGAGACGAATCTTGTCTGGATCGGTACCGGGCGGCGCATCCTTATCAATGGCGATGAGATCGACTTCGGGCAATTCTGGGACATCATTCCAACCCTCGGCATCCAGGGGTTCTTCGCTTCCGTGCAACGCTTCCGCTCTGACGCCACAACCGGGGACTGGAATCTCGTAGAGAAAATGTTGCCATCGGACCAGCCGATTGATGGTTCGGTGAGGATGATCTTTGGCAGCAGCATCTTTTTGCATGACACGCAACTCGTGGTGGCGGGGGACTCTGATTTCTCTGAAGGAGGGCCCTATTTGTTCGAACTCGCCGGTCGAGAACTTATTGATTTCGACGAGGACTTCATGCATGACCCTTGCGAGATTCTCTTGGGACTCGAGGAAGACGTCGATGGCGATGGGTTGCCCGACTCGGCGGAACGCGCCCTTGGCGACATCGACCTGAGCGGCGTCGTCGATGTGTTCGATCTGCTGGCGGTGCTGGCACAATGGGGGGCTTGCGTTGACCCTTGCCACGCCGATGTGAATGGCGATGAAGTTGTCGATGTCAACGACCTGCTCATACTGCTTGCCGCCTGGGGGCCGGTCTTCTGAGCTGAGCCGGCGACAATTTTCCGAGATCATGTTCCAGTGAAGGACGTAAAGGAAATGCTCCGGACGATCGTTCAGTTCGACAAGGAGCATGGCAAATACAAGAAGCACATGAAGAAGAAAAAGGCGAAGCCGATCACAAAGGTCGAGCAGGCCTGGAGGAAAGACACGACTCGGGTTGATGCGTACCGGGAACACGTCACCGCCATCGAGCGGCATGTGGCGCGAGAAAGGAGCCGGAGTGCCGTTGAGGTTCTCTCGGTCAGCATTTCAGTTTAGTGAGCGATCACTTGGGCTTCGATACTCAGTTTGATGCGCTTCGGTGAAATGATGATCACCACGATCCCATAGACTGTGCAGCAGCGCGATCGCCGCGCCGATCATCACCCTGAGAAGGAGTTATTCCATGCCGAACCGCAGAGTCATTCGCAACACGTTCATGGTCATGATGCTCATGGGGGCGACCGCGATATTCGTCGGGGCCATGCCTGCCCAGCCACCCCAGGGCGGAATGCCAAACCTACCCGAAGGCCTTCGAAAC
>JAPULD010000253.1 GCA_027295365.1 Planctomycetota bacterium | reverse complement strand
CCAAATGCTGACAGGGCCCGAGATCACCTGGAGCACGGTCGGATTACCCGGATCGGTGATGTCGACGAAGCCAGTGCCAGTGTTCACGCCCAGAATGGCGTATTCTCGATTCGTTGGTGAAACATAGCCCCAACAATCATTGCCGGCGGTGGCGGTGCCGAACTCACTCAATGGAAGCCATGTCTGCAATCGAATTCCCGAAGCAGGAAAATCGACCATGGCCCTTTCTTGACTCGCCCCGTACTTGGCCGTGAATTTCGGGGCAGTTGAACGATATCCAGGCCCCCGATAGGGAACTCGCTTTACCAGCCCCTTGGGATCGTCGGGGTGAGCCATCACGAGTCCGGTCCAGGTCAGGGCAAGAAACGTGATGAAGAAGATCAGCAGTCGCACTGTATGCATGAATCGTTCTCGTCAAACTGATGGGGGTTTACTGGTTTATCCTACAGTACTTACCGGAAGGCGAACAATGCGATTCTTGAGAGACCGTACTTTTTTCCAGACTCAATCTGAGTCTTTTGAGAGTCTGGGCGATCCGGGAGCAGTACGCAGTGATAACGCGGGCGGTTCCTCCGTCAATGATTCCAGAAAATCGACCAGTGCGTCGATTTCGGTGTGACTGAGGTTCAGGGGCAGGAGAATCTGCTCCTGGTGGTGCCCATTCGGGATGGCGTCTTCCCTTGTGGAATAGAACCTGATGACAACGTGCAAGCTCGCGTATTGACCCTGATGCATATACGGCGCCGTCAGGGCAACGTTTCGCAAAGAAGGCGTCTTGAACTGTCCCCAGAGTTCGGCTCCCTGCCTGAGATTCGTATGCCGCGGCGCGTCGCTGTATTTCCCCGAAGCATTGAACGGGCTGTGCAGCAGTTTCTTGACCCCTTCATAACGACCGGTATCGACCGTCTTCACATCGGGGTTTGGTGGCGCCTCGGTGTTGTGAAATTCACCATCGGACAACATGGGGCCATGATGGCAGAAGCGGCAGTTTGCCTTGCCGATGAACAGTGCGAGTCCTTGAAGAGCGGATTCGGGGAGATGCGTCTCCGCATTCGCTGCGCCAGAACGCAATGCTTTGACATACCGATCGAAATCCGACGGCCCTCCACGCAAGCGTCGCTCGTTCGCGTCGATCGCTTTCCCGACATTGACGAACACCCGCGTCACCGCTTCGCGTTGCGACTCGGGCATCGCAAGCCAGGCGAGATTGAGCGGATGATTTGGCTCATCCATCACCGGTCTGGCGTGGTCAGGCAAGTTTGGCTCTACCAAAGCATCGGGCCATTCGCCGAAGATTGATTCATAGGCAACGCGGAGTTCCGGATCGCTTCCCACCAGCCTCACCACATGCACTCGGTCGGAATTCATTTCCCGTTCATTCTCGATCGGTTCCAACGCCTGCGACCAAAGCGTGTCCGCCCGACCATCCCAGAAGAACCATCGCAGTTGAGTGGTGTTCAGGAGTGTCGGAGAATTCCTCAAGGCGATGCCTTCTCCTTCAACCAGCGCCTTGCCGTCGGTGAAGGTCCGTTGCGGATCGTGACACGTCGCGCAGGACACTTTGCCCAGGCCAGACATTCTGGGGTCGAAGAACAGGAACTGCCTAAAATGAGCAGCCTTGGGAACATCTGCATATTGATTTGTCGGATCCGAAGGCGTTGGCGGCACTGGGGACAGTGAAAGAATTTTCTTTCGCTCCCGATCGGTAAAGTCATCTTCCGATTTGGTCGCGTTCCATGCCCCGAGCATCATCCAGATCATCGAGATCCCCACGCCACACACCAAGTTCGAAGCTGTCACTGCTTGCCATGACTTCATTCAAGATCCACATCCGCTTGCGCACGCTCCGTGACACCATCCACTGTGATATCAAAATGAAGTTGCCAATAGCCTGGCATATGAAAGAGCATGTTCGAGACACGATATGAACCACTGGCGCCTCGAACCACTTCGGGAAACACGTTCATGCCATGACGATGCTCGGGCATGCGTCCATCGATGGCCAGTTCAACGCGTAGGGGATCCTGATCATCATTCCCATTCTCGAAAATCACCAACTCCAGGGCAAAGGGCTCGTTGAGCGGGATCGGATCGGGAAGACTGTGCCACTGCACGCGGTACGTGCGGTCGTTGCTGATCAGCGTGTTGAACCGAGCATCGTTCGTCGCTTCTGATTCCACCTTGTTCGTGGCGGCGCATGAAACAAGCATCGGGAGCATTAATAGGATCGCCACTGAACAGAGTCGGCATACACAATGACTCTTACAGGAATGACATCGAGCATTATTCATTCGACTTCTCCGACGCATTGGGAATCCCCCGAGGCTTGCGCCATCCCAGCATGGCCACGCTCTTCCCTGATGCATCAAAGATCTGAATGCGATGATTGCCATAATCGCTGACGAGTACCCGGCCATCGTCCCCCACCACGATACCCCGAGGTTTGTACAGTTGCCCCTCGTCGCTGCCGGTCGATCCCCAGGATTCAATGAACGCGCCATCGTGATCGAAGATATGGATCGCGTTCCCTCCCGTGTCACTGACCAGGATGCGTCCTTCTGAATCAAGGGCAATGCCGAACGGATCAAGAAGCTGACCGGGGCGGGTACCGTATTCCCCGAAGCTGAATAGCAGATCGCCCTGCAGGTCGAAAACCTGAATCCGGTAATTCAGACGATCAACCACGAACACGCGTCGGGCTGATTCATCGAGGGTTATATCCGTGGGACTGCGAAATTTCCCGGGCTCATCTCCATAACCGCCCCATTGTTTGACCAAATGCAAATCAGAATCGATCACCGTGACGAATCCCGTCCCCGAATCGAGCAGGTAATACGTTCCCTGCTCATCGCGAACCATGGCATCGGGCTCGACATCAATCTGGGCTTGTGTCTTCCCATCCGGAGAGACGATCTGCGTCAGATCCAGCGATTTGACTAAGCGGCTCATGCCCCTGACATACCGCAGACGTTCGCGATCGTCGCGCTGCAGGCCAAACTTCTGGATACGGCGTAACGCGACATCCGTCACATAGGCTTCCTCGCCATCACCCCCCACCAGAACCGAAGGGGAATGGAGCAATTGCCCGAAACCCGTGCCTTGTGTGCCGAACTACCCGATCAGGATCGGTGTCGGATGAAACAGACTGTAAAGACCGACGACGTTCAGGTCGGGTTCGGGAATGATCAGGAGATCCCCACCCGTGGCCAGACGCTTGCCAAAGTGCGAACGCTCGCGCACCGGCGGTGGCGGTTCGAGTCGTTCATCGCCCAGCCTCCCGATCACCTGACACCGATCCTCGTGAGTTTCGACGACGATCGCAAATCGCCCCTCGGGATCGATCGCAATCGAGGTTGGCGTCTCATAGCGTCCTTCGCCATCGCGAAGCCATAAGGCATGTGACCCCCAGGCATCAAGAAACTCGCCCTCGCCATCGAACACCTGAACGCGATGGTTGCCTGAATCGACGACGAACAATTGATCTTCATGCCAGGTCAATCCCGAAGGTGAGGCGAAGAGTCCCGGGAAGGAGACGTACTCACCCCAACTCATGATGAACTTTCCCCTGGCATCAAACTTCTGAATGCGATGATTGAACGAATCTGCGACAAAGATCTCGCCTTGTGAATTCACGACGACGCCACGTGGGTTGATGAACTCCCCGACTCCGGTGCCATGCTTGCCAATTATGAATTGAAACTGACCATCGGTCGTAAAGACCTGGATCCGGTGATTCCCCGTATCGGCGACATACACCGTGTCGTGATGGACCCAGATTCCCCCCGGGTCGATGAGTTGTCCAGGCCCCATGCCATGACCCGAAAAGGCCCGCACAAATTGCCCTTTCGTATCGAACACTTGAATTCGGTGATTCCCCGAGTCGGAGATGTACACATGTTCCTGGGCATCGATCGCCAGACTCCCCGGGGCGAGAAATTGCCCCGGATCCGAACCAAGGCTCCCCCATTCACGAAGCGTCGTCCCATCCAGATCAATGACACGCAGTGTATGTGCCATGCGTTCAGCAACCACGATCGTCCCATCAGAGAGCACCACGATCGATGCCGGGTCGGAAAGCTCACCCACCACGCGTCGATATTGGCCGAACGGACCATGCGTCGGCCATTGCGACACCGGTGTCTCATCGACCTATAGGCCAAAGGTGGTTGATTCGCTTCACTGATCGCCGAGACGAACAGCAAGCCAATCACTAATAATAATGTGTTGAGATTTTGCATGGAGACGGAATGTTCGTGTTACTGATTGGACGTCATGAAGAGACGGGATCTGATGATGTATGGACCGTACTTTCAATCGTACATCACTGATACCGCCCATCGCGATTCAGGATCGCCTCCCGATCCAAATGGCACAGATTACGCTTGATATCGGACATTGGCCCGGAAGCCCTCGACGCCACTCACATGAGTGATACCCGGGGCCGATGAAAATCCAGTCACTCCCTGTTTGTAGGCATTCATGATGTGGGGCGTGGCAGATCGCGAATCATCGATTCAAATTCTTCCAAGACCCACAGCCGGGTCGGCATCGGGTACGCTACCCGCCCAGCGGCCCGACCTGACGCGAAGCACTCGGCTACGACGCCGGTGGAGGCCGTGTGAATACGTCACTGATCATGAAGTTAGAACCCGAGATGCCCACCCCCAGCGTACCGCGACTGAGCCCCGTGCTCTGGGTAGCCCTCATATCGGGCGTCGCCACGATCGTCCTGCTCATCTTCAAGAGCGTGACGGGCGAGGCTCATGGAACCGAGCATGTCGAGGCACATCTGCCCCCCGCGTGGTTCCTGGGCATCATGCCATTCATGGGCATCCTGGGCTGCATCGCGTTCATGCCTCTGTTCAAGACCACGCATCATTGGTGGGAAAGCAATCTCAATCGTCTCGCGGTGTCGCTGGTCTGTTCGGGATTGACCGTCGCCTACTCAATGACGATCGGCGGGCTCGACAAGGTGGCATCAGTACTCGAACACGCCATCGTAGCCGAGTTCATCCCGTTCATCGTGTTGCTGTTCAGCCTCTATGTCATCAGTGGTGGCATCGCGCTCAAGGGCGATCTCGCCGCCCATCCCATCACCAACACCGGCTTCCTTGCCTTCGGGGCCATGATCGCCAGTTTCATCGGCACCACCGGGGCGAGCATGCTGCTGATCCGCCCCCTGCTCAAGACCAATCACGAGCGGAAGTACAAGGTACACACCGTCATCTTCTTCATCTTTCTGGTCAGCAACATCGGGGGCACGCTGCTCCCCATTGGCGACCCGCCGCTCTTCCTGGGCTTCCTCTATGGGGTACCTTTCTTCTGGACGTTCCAGCTTCTGCCCCAGTGGATCGTCTGCTGCATGATCCT
>JAPULD010000252.1 GCA_027295365.1 Planctomycetota bacterium | reverse complement strand
ACCGCCCCATGTATGGCATGCATACGGAGCTTTTCCTTGAGGGCGACAACCCCCAATAGTGCGATCGGGATTCCAAAAAAAGCGGGGATCAGCGCGGTCACGCTGACTTTGCCCTGTTCGTCAGGATCGGCCAGGACAAAGTACACGACCAACCCGAGGGCGATGAGCAACGAGCCAAAGACAATGGTGAGACGTGCCATGTATGGGTTCCTTGACCAGGTGAGTCAGAAAATCCAAGAGTCGAGACAACGATCGTAGGTGCAGAGTAATCGGAGAGGATTCTAGGCAACGGGTCGAACTTCTATCGGGAGTACATCCACAGGTAGAGCATCAAGCGTTCAGGACATTCGCTACGGGGCTCGATCCCTGCGCAAGAATCCCGGGTTCGCATTGATCGTAGTCCTAAAGCTCGCGCTCGACATCGGGGTCAAAACCGCCATTTTCAGCATGGTTGATGGCGCACTCTTGCGTCCCATGGCATTCGATCAGACAGAGGAATTGGTTCTCGTCTGGGAAACGGATCGAAACAGCAGGACGATCCGCTGACCTGCGGATTAACCTCGTTGGGTATCGTTTTCGTGGCTCTGGTGGCGATTGCATTGCCAGCCCAGCGTCCCTCGGTTGTCGATCCAATGCTGGTTTTGCGATGCGAATGAGAAGACTTCGGGAAAGTCTTGTATTTTTATGAAATAATTCGGCCTCGACATGATTTCTCCTGAGAACCGTAATACAAATCGCCCGCGGTACACAGGGAGTGTTTTGATGTGCAAACTGCAATGCGCCACGGTGTTCATGCGCCTGCTTCTCACGCCTAGCCTTGTTCTTGCTGCGGATCGAGATGTCCAGATTCGCAGCATTCACTTCGACCCGGGTCTGATCGAATTGTTCAATTATGGCGAGACCGACGAGCCACTCGACGGGTGGGTGCTTTGTTCACATGATGAGAACGAAGCATTCGTCTACACGAACCCGATGAGCTTCATTGGCGTGACCATCGAGGCCGGCTCGTCGCTGTTCATTCATTTCAACAACGATGCTCCCGTCGGCGATCCCGATCGGATCAACCGCTCCGTGTTGGGGCCGTTCGCAACACCTCTGGACGCGCTCGGAGCCTATTCACTCAGCCTATACGTCAATACAATTTTCACTGATGGCGCAAACATAGCCGACCATCTGCAGTGGAGCCTTGATGGTCTCGACAACGCGATGGCCGATAAGCGATCCGATGAAGCCGTCGCGGGCGGCCTCTGGACAAACGAATCGGTCTGGATCATGACGGGCTCGGAAACCCGCATCGTCACGCTGCTCGATGAGACTGGCAGGATCCTCCATGGTCCCAGTGATTACCTTGCCTTGGATGCGTTGGCAAATCCGATTCCTCTCGTCATCGCTTCGGGACCGGTGCATATCAAACTGGAACCCGTCGCCACAGGACTGACCGCTCCAAACTGGGGCATTTCGGCGCCGGGCGTTGCGAATACGCTGTTCGTCACCGATCAGCCCGGCATTCTCTGGCGCATCGATCTCTCGGATGGAAGCAAGAGCGTTTTTCTTGATGTCTCTTCTCAGCTGGTGCCTTTGGGGATCTTCGGTCCCGATTCATTCGACGAACGAGGCCTGCTCGGCGTCGCGTTTCACCCCGACTATCAGAGCAACGGATACCTGTATACCTATACGTCCGAACCGGTCTCGGGGGCGGCTGATTTTTCAACGATGCCTCCACTGACGTTGGCCGACCATCAAGCCGTCATCACGAGATGGGCCGTCCCCGTGCCAACGGACCCTTTTTCCGTCGTCGATCCGGGAAGTGAATTTGAAATCCTTCGAATCGATGAGCCCCAGTTCAACCACAATGCCGGGGCCCTCAGTTTCGGACCGGATGGTCAGTTGTATATTGCACTGGGCGATGGCGGCGGAGCCGACGATCATGACGGTCAGCCATTTATCGGTGGCCCCCTGATCGGGCATGGAGATGGCAATGGCAAGAACCCCGAAACCATCCTGGGCAGTGTCATCCGCATTGATGTCAATGGCAAGAATTCAGCCAACGGGAAATACGGCATCCCGCCAAAAAATCCGTTCACCACCCCGGGTGATTCCCGACTGGATGAGATCTTCGCCTACGGATTGCGAAACCCATTTCGATTTTCATTCGATGCGGTGACGGGTCAACTCTGGCTCGCGGACGTCGGGCAGAATGACATCGAGGAGATCAATCTCGTCACCTCGGGGGGGAATTACGGATGGAATCAGAAGGAAGGCACCTTCGCCTTCGAAACCAACGGCCAAGCGAGCGGCTTCGTGACGAGCGAATCCGTGCCGGGCATACTCGTCGAGCCAATCGCCCAATACGACCACGACGAGGGCATCGCCATCGTGGGCGGATTCGTCTCTCGGGGCACACGGGTCGAACCACTGTTCGGTCGCTATGTCTTTGGTGACTTTGCGAAGACTTTCAGCAATGATGGACGGCTCTTTCACCTGACGCAAGCCAACGAGATCCGGGAATTCAATCTCGTCGGGCAATCAGCGCTCGATCTTTCCCTGCTTGGATTCGGACAAGATGCTGCGGGAGAAATCTACGTCATGGCCAATGCCACGGGCACTCCCTTCGGGACCACCGGTGTCGTTCTGCGGATGACGACCAAGTCCGGCGATATCAATGCCGATGGCGTCACGGGCGTACTCGATCTGCTGCGTCTGTTGTCGGATTGGAATAAACTGGGCGGCGCTTCCGACATCGACCAGGACGGCATCGTCAACGTATTTGACTTGCTGATCCTTCTTGCCAACTGGGGATAGGGCGATCGAAAAAGGGAGCGGCCAGAGCCGCTCCCTTATCACACATGTTCAGATCCTGAATCAGTGTTATTCTGAATCCGCTTTGAGAATGTACTGACGGAACACAAACCCTTTCTCGGTGGACATCATCTGCCAGACCGAGGGGCCAATGTATCGTCGGAGCAATTC
Organism: Planctomycetota bacterium; assembly: GCA_027295365.1. Lineage (GTDB taxonomy): Bacteria > Planctomycetota > Phycisphaerae > Phycisphaerales > SM1A02 > JADFSH01. Next base: position 3,398 of record JAPULD010000252.1, on the reverse strand, counting down.
CGGATCGATCTTGTCGTAGAACGAAGTTTGTTCCTGGAGTTCGGCCTTCATCTCCGCGGCCATTTCCGGATCAAATTCCTCCATCTGCGCGATGGTCTGCTCCATTTGGATCCTTCCAACATGGGCTTGGACTTCCAGGGCATCGACGATATCGGCATACCCCCACCCGATGAGCGGCTGGTTGTTCAAGGCGGCAACGCCACGCTTGAACTCGGCTTCATCACCGAGACTGGCCTGTTCCTCCTGCCCAACCGTACGCAGGGCTTGTTCCACGCCCGAGGTGGAACCCAGGAACAGGCGGCCACCACCGAGGCCGAGCGCGAAGCTCATGTCCATGCCGCCTGTCATCATGGCCAGCATGTTCCCATCCATGGCGTAGATGCGATGGCCCAGGAAATCACGTGGTTCCAGGCCCATCGCGGCTCCCTTGTCCGCGATGAATTCCTCAAACGCCTGCGGATCGTTGCATTCGATGGCGTAGAAGGTTCCCATGCTTCCCGCTTCGATGGGACGACGCAGGGTACTCACGGTGTCGATCCGGCTTCCCAGTGGATCGAGGAGACCATGAATGAATTCCTCGATGACCGGCATCTGTTCCGCTGCCTGCATGGCCAGCATCGGATTGGACTGGATCACGCCTTTGACGAAATCGAGAATGCCGCTGAATCGGAAGTTGTATGACGCATAGGAGATCGCATCGGGACCGACGAAAGCGGGGAGATCTCCTCGGGGGCTTTCAATGTCGAGCAGACTGAAGATTCCGCCTTTGCCATTGGGCATGTACATCGTGAAGGTCTGTTCGAGCATCGACGTGGGGCCATCGGAACGACCGCCGAATCCCATCCCCCCGATATCGCCAATGAGGGCGTTGACCGAGGGACCGACCATCATTCGCATCATGCCCGTATCGTCCATGGAGTCCACGAGATCACCCAGATCGCGCGTGAGCAGCAATCCGTAGAAATCTGCTTCCCCGATCTGCCGGCGAGCATTCTGATAATCCTCTCGTGAGTCAAGAACATCGGGGCCCTCGCCATCGATGATCTCCAAAGCGGTCTGCAGGGCCGACATTTCCGAAGCGCCCAGGAGGAGGCTTCCTTCGCGGACGAGGTACATGCGCTCGATGTCTTCGACCATGTCCTCGGGATCGGGCAGAAAGGACATACCGCCGAAATCACCCTCATCAAGCTCGTCGGGGTCTTCCAGGGCGGGAGGTTTCTCGATGATGATGACCTCGCGGCCCATCACTTCCTCAAACTCGAATTCCGTGTCCCATTCCTCGGCCGTCTTCTCCACCAGTCGATCCATCAAGGCTCCGAATTTCTCGCCTTCATCCCCGAAATGAGCGAAGAAGAACGTCGCCATTTTCGGCATCATCGTTTCTTCGTCGGTGTAGGTGTAGAGGGAGAACCCCGCCGGTCCGGTCGGATAGGTCATGTCCTCCTCGTCCATGCCGAGTTCGTCATACATGTCCGTCACTTGCTGCGCAAATTCCTCGAGGAAATCATGGAGCGTCTCCTTGATTTCATCGGACTGCCACAGTTCCCAGACGCCGGTGCGTTTGAGATTGTCCATCATGGACTGGACGTTGTCGCACCCGACGACGGCGATTGTGTTTTCGGGCGCGAGTTGCTCAATCGTGTGTTGGCCCGGAGCCGGCGCGCTCACAATGCTTGTGGCGATGAACGCTGCGAAAAGATGATACTTCACCGTTCTTGTCCTTTCAGTTGAACGTGAATCGAGTCGATCGTGTGCGACTCTTAGATGGACGACTCAGTGTCCGCCCGACCCATCCTGCAATTGCGAGGCGGTCCCGAAGGCGTTTCGGGGTGGCGGGGGATGATATTTGTGCCCGGAGTTGGGGTTGTCCTTGTCAAAGGCAAAGGCCTCCCGGTTTCGGATGAAATCCTTGACGTAACGAGCCGGGATCGCAAATCCCAATGCTTCGCCCCCCAGGATGCCCATGTTGGTGATGCCGACGACTTCGCCCTGTGTGTTGAACAGAGGGCCGCCCGAGTTGCCGGGATTGATGGCCGCATCGGTCTGAATATAGCTGAGCCCGTCGAAACTTCGTTGGGACGTGGAAATGACGCCCAGGCTGAGGGATCGTTCCAGACCCAGGGGATTGCCGATGGCGAAGACTGACTGGCCGATCTCGATCGATTCGTCCTTCTCGATCGGAGCGAACTTGAAAGGTTCGCCATCCGGGTGCGTGATCTTCAGCAAGCCCAGATCGAGGTGGTTGTTGACCGCGATGATCTCCACATCCTCGATGACCGTACGCTTGAATGTGCCATCTTCCTCAGAAAGCCAGACCGTGGCCCTCAGGTTCGTTTCGCCTTGGATGACGTGCGCATTGGTGATGGCATAGCCCGCCTCGTTGATGATGACGCCACTGCCAAGCCCGCCCGGCGTTGAAACCTTGATGACGGCCGAGCCGATTCGCTTGGCCTGCTCACGGGGGCTCAATTCGGGGAGGTTTTGAGCCGTATGAAAGAGCGAATCCTCAATCATCTCGATGCCAGCCCCGGCTGCTTCGGCTTCGATCGAGTCCACATCGTCCATATTGAATTCGAGGACGTTAGGCCCGACATCCAGCCAGACCTTCTGCTCGTTTCGCTTGAGGATGGTCCCCTGAATCTGGGCCCCGCTCTTGAGCTTGACGGTGTCCGCCTCCGCCACCAACGCGAAACACGTCAACAGCATCGCCAAGGCGGTCAGTGGTACGATCTTGCCTGTTTTAGTCATAATCACCTCATGGAATCCCGATTGAATGGGCAGGTCAGTATAGGTTGGTGCGTCCGAATCCACCAATTCCGGTATGGTAGGATACGTCGTCCATAGTCAGTTGTTACACCAGCGAAACATCCAGGAGGATGCAATGCGTCGATTCGTGCTGCTTTCGTGTGCCGCTCTGCTGCTTCTCGCCCCCGGAACCCCCGGAATCCCCGGAACTGCAAACGCTCAGGGCAGTGATCTGGCCGATTATTTTGGTTTTGACGGCCTCGAAGTCATCAAGATCGGCCGCAACGCCGGCCCGATCGCCTCTGGCGACGTCAATGGCGATTCACTGATCGATCTGATCATCGTCAACAACCATTCCAGTCGCATCGAGTTGCATCTGCAGAAGGCCAACGCCACCGCCAATGACGACACCACCCCTGCTTCCAGGGTCAACGAGTTTCCCGAGCATTGGCGGTATCGACGAGTCAATGTTCCGGTGACGCATTATGTGGATGCCGTCCTGGCCCATGATTTCGATGGCGATGGCCTCGTCGATCTCATCTACGCCGGTCGCCCCTCGGAGATCGTCTTCCTTCGCCAGACCGCCCCGGGTGTGTTCAAGGTGACGAGACGGCATCGGATCAGGAACCTCAACGCCAATCGCGATGCGTTCG
>JAPULD010000251.1 GCA_027295365.1 Planctomycetota bacterium | reverse complement strand
CGATCTGGTCATGCTGGCCGGGCCCGGTGAGGATGAATTGACCCATGACATCGCGAAACAGATGAAGAATCCCGGAATCCGGTTGCCTTCATCCGAAGTCGATCTGGTCATGCTGAAATCGGTACTGGCCCATCTTCACATGTTGATTTCCAACGACACAGGTCCACGGCACATGGCGACGGCCCTGGGCACCCCTTGCGTGACTATTTTTGGTCCTACCCATGTCAAATGGGGAGAAAACGAGCATTCCGAGGGGCTCGACGTTAGCATTGCGGTTGATTGCGGCCCATGCATGAAACGAGAATGCCCACTTGGACATCATCGATGCATGACCGACCTTGAACCGACACGTATCATCGACGCCGCGACCTCCTTATTCGAGCGGTAGAACCGGTTCTTTCAGGAAGACCCCCGCCAATCGTCGATACAACCCCGAATCGTACCCCCCCACTTGCCGGAGAGTGACTGTGGAAATCAAAGTATCGCTGCCCATCGTGGAAACTCCCGTCGAAGTCTCGGCGGGCGGAGCCTGCAGCGACAATACGTCGGATGCATTGAATGCTTCGATCCATCCTGCGCTTGAATCGAAGCATGACTTCGCGGCGAAGTTTCGCCAGGATGCCGTCCTGGACCGGTTCAAGGAATACGTGAGGCGTCAGGCCAAACTCCGCCGAGATCTGGCCGAGGGAAAAGCCATCGATTGGGAAGGCGCGATTCCCAACGAGGTGCCGGTCTCGATCAACCTCGACCTCACGACGGCCTGCAACTACGCCTGCGACCATTGCGTCGACAAGGACATCCTCAACAAGCCCATCAAGTACGACCACGATCGATTGATGGACAGCTTGACCAACATGGCCGAGCGGGGCCTGAAATCGGTCATCGTGATCGGGGGCGGCGAGCCGACGGTCTACCCCAAGTTCAGCGAATCAATCCGCCACATGAAGTCGTTGGGTTTGCAGATTTCGGTGGTCACCAACGGTTCGGGCAACATGAAGATCGTCGAGGTCGCCGACTGCCTCGAAGCGGGCGACTGGGTCCGACTCTCGCTGGATTCTGGCTACGACGACACGTTTACGGCGATGCACAAACCGAAGAAGCCCATCACCCTCGACCAGATTTGCTCTCCCGTGTATGGCATCAAGGCCATCAACAATACTTTCGACTTCGGGTACTCGTTCATCATCACCTGGAAGGGTGCGATGATCAATGACAGCACGATCGTGGAGAATCTCGATGAGATCGTCGTCGGGGCCGAGCGTGCGAAGAAGTTCGGGTTTGACTACATCTCCTACAAGCCTTTCCTCACCCGGGCCCCCGAAAACAACGCCGAAATCGTGGATCTCGATTCGAGCCGGAATCACTTTAAAGAGACGATGAATCGCATTCGCGAAAAAGTGGCCATCGCCAAGGAGTTGGAATCCGAGACCTTCAAGGTCTTGACTTCCACGAACCTGCGGGTGATGGATGGCGGTACGCAAGACGAGTACAAGCATCAGCCCAAGACGTGTCACATGCAGTACTTCAGGCAAGTCCTCAGTCCGCTTGGGGTCTACAACTGCCCGGTCTATCGAAATCAGCCTCATGGCAAGGTCAACGACAAGGATGGCTACTCGACACCCGAACGTCTTTCAGAGACTCTGGCCAACACCGCCAAGCTCATCCAGAAGTTCGACGCCTCGCACCAGTGCAAGGAAGTGACGTGTCTCTACAACCACGTCAACTGGTGGATCGAGGACTTGATCCAGCATGAAGAGAAGCTTGATGATTTGAATTCGGACTGGACCCGCGAGCCTGACTTCTTCTTTTAGACATACCAACCGATTGAACAATTATTCATGAGTCGCGTTGCTGTTTCAATGACTGCATGGCGATGACGGTTTTTGCATCGGTGAATCCACCCGCGTCCAGAAACCCCAGTGCTTCCTCGATCGGCATCTCCACAATCTCGATGTACTCATGCTCCTCGGCGAGTCCGCCCCCCCCTTGGTCCAGGCGATCGGCATTCGTGACGTGTGCTTCGTAGAGAATCACCCGTTCCGAAGTCGTTCCGGGCGATGCGAAAAACGTCGTCAGATATCGCATGGCCCCGACTCGATACCCCACTTCCTCAGCCGCCTCGGCCCGAGCGATGTCTTCGGGATTCTCATGTTCCGCCACTGTGCCCGCCGGCACTTCCAGGGTCCAACCATCACCATTGCGTTTCCAGGCGGCGTATCGAAATTGCCTCGTCAGGACGACGCAATTCGAATCCTTGTTGATGAGCAGCACCCCCGCCCCATCGCCTCGCTCGACATTCTGGCGGATCATCTCGGGACTCATGCTTCCATCGGGCGTCTCATGGCTTAGACGAACCTCATCGAGACTGAGAAACCCCTCGAATACACGACGCTCGGAAATGATCTCCACACGGCGGCCTGATGTGTCCATGGTGAGATCAGCCTTGTCAGGCGGACTCGATCCCTTCGCTGGCATCGTGGATCGCCGATCGTACGCTGCGACCACCCGATCAATCATGCTGCTGGAGGCATGGTCCTTGGGATCGCCCACCGTCTCGAAACGAATGCCCAGCCTTCGGACGGTTTCCGCCTCAGGCAGGTTTTCCATAGTGTATTCAGGCCCCTTGCAATACGAATCGGGCTTGATCAACTCCAGCAACGAATCCACGGAAGGATCGTCGAAGACATAGACATGATCCACACAGGCGAAACCCGCGATCATCTCCATCCGTTCGGCCTCCGGGACGACCGGCAGTGCTGGCCCTTTCCACCGATGCACCGAGGCATCGGAATTCAAGGCCACAATGAGAATGTCGGCGGTCTGCTTCGCGCCTTCGATCGATCGAAGATGTCCGACGTGCAGCAGGTCATAGCAGCCATTTGTCAGGGCGATCGTTTGACCGGCTTCGCGATGTTGCTGAACTACATCCTTGAGGTGCTCGGGATTCTTAATGTGCTTTGAGAGGGTCATGTGGAGTGGTGCCACCAGGCTCTTGATAGACAGGGAGGAAATCCATAAAAACCAGCACAAGACATTTGGCTTGATGGATTTATGGATTCACTTGTGCACGGAGGATAGGCTCGCGGCCTGATGACTTCGGTCCTCAATTGCCAAAGTCAAAAGACTGACCCTGGGATCAATGGCCAGAGAAAGGCCGGGGGAAGGGGACATCCTACGCATCTACCCATTTTAACACCTTGTTTCTGAATACCTGGCGGGATACAAAATTCAATTCCAGCACGACATACCCGCCGATAAGATTGGACCGTTGAACCACGATACAACGTTCACCGGTTGCCAGCATCCACGGTTGATGCTCGCCACCTAGCTCATGAGGCGTAGGGACCACCAAGAAAGGAACACTGGATGAGCGGCTACAGAACACACACCCCATCGATTATCGGACGAGTTTTCCAGATCGGAGCGCTGTTGGCGTGTACCGGCCTCGCATCGGGCCAATCCACCTGGTACGTGGACGACGATGCCCCGAATGACCCCGGACCCAACAACTCGACCATCAGCGATCTGCTCGAGGATGGTTCCGTTTCCAACCCCTTCGACGATATCGAGAAAGCCATGTACGTCGCGGCCCCGGGCGACGAAATCCGCATTGCCGAAGGTTTCTACGACGCGCCAACCTTTAATGGCATCGTCCTGTTGAGTGGCATGAAACTACGAGGTGGTTTCGCCAACTTCAATCCGCCCAATCCCGATGTGCAAGACCCGAGCGTGTACCTGACGGTGCTCAGCGGAGCGGCCCATGGCAGTTTGCATGTCATTCGTGCCGACAACTCAAGCGCCTCAACTTTGATT
>JAPULD010000250.1 GCA_027295365.1 Planctomycetota bacterium | reverse complement strand
AAACGCACGGTGATTGGAGGGATACGCCACGATGATGGTGAACAGGAACGCGCCTCCGAACTCGGCCAGTTCGCCCCGGTTTGACGAGTCCACCATCAACTGGGTGATCAGCAGCATGATGAGGCAGGCGATCGACTGATGCAGCTTGGGGATGGGGATGCCCAGCGAATCCACCCACTTCGCGATGCGGGGCTTCTTGGAATACAGCGGGGCAAGCACCGCGAAGTACAGCACCATGAGCACCGCGATCCCCTTGCTGAAGATCAGCTTGTTGAGCTTGACGCCCCCGACCTCGAGGTTGTGCAGGTTTGTCTCCTCCTGGGCGTTGTGATCCCGAAAGAAGTCCGCGCTCTCGACATTCAGAAGACGCTGGCCCCAGGAGATTTCCTCTCCCGCGACGAACAGAAACGCCAGCCCCAGCATCATCGACAGGCCCAGGAACAGCATGGAATGCGAGGAACGCAACGTGAACACCCTTCGGAAACAGACGAGCGAGCCGATCGCGAAGCCCAGCACCGTGAGCCACTCGATCAAGCCGTCTTCCTTGACGTAGACCTCTTCGAACATCTGTTCATCGTTGCTGGCCATGCCATAGCCGATGAGGACCATGACCAGCACGAACATATAGGTGACAATTTCAATCTTCGTGAACGCCTGGGTCTGGTCGGCGAGCGAAGGAAAGGAAGCCATAGCTTGTCGTTTACGGAATGCCTGTTCGACGCACCAGCCCAGGGCCAGGGTGAGTGAAATCGGGTCGATGAGGTAATCCCAGAGGTTTCCCGATTCGAGCAGATTGAGGTGGTAGGCGAAGATACCACCCATGAGACAAAGAACCACGAGATTGAACTTCTTCCACCACGCCAGCAGTGCAATGAGCAGCAGGGCAAGATCGAAGCCATACGAGCCATACCCCAGCGTGTACGGGTCAAAGATGGTGAGCCCGAGCGTGAACGGGTACAGGAAGAGGCTCGAGGCGATCAGAAGCATCATGAGGCCGCAATAGTCTCGGGTAGTGAATCTCTCTCGATTCGTCAACTGGGCGTGAATTCCCAGCAATGCCAGCAACCACGTCGTGAAGCTCATATCGCCGATGAGGCCTCGGACATACCCCAAGGCAATCAAACCGTTCACCGGAATGAACATCGCGACGATCATCACCAGAAGTATCACGCATCTCACACGGACCGAGCGCGATCGAGCCTGGGTCATGAGCAAGCCAAAAAAGACCATGACCAGGGCGCAGCCGGTCATTCCCAGGATTGATGTCATCGGGAGGATCGATTCTGCTCCAGCCACGCGCGATTGAAGGTGAGGTGTTTGATTCGTTCCCGCCGCCAGGTGTAGAGAAGGTGGAACTGACCAGTGCTCGATTGCATGAGCCAGGGATAGCCGAAACCGTTGGAAAGGTGATCGCCCTTTGATTCGATCTCCTTGATGATGTCGTAGGTGACGCCTTCATCAGAAGAGATCGCCAGCGTCAGCTTGTCGCGCTTGCGGGGCACGTTGTTGAAGACGATGAGCAGTTCGCCAGTGTCCAGACGCAACGCCGAGATGGGGCTCCCCGGGTTGGGCATGTCGAGGATGAGGGGTTCACCCCAACTGAGCCCACCATCGGAGGTCGCGACGGTGATGGCGCGGCGGGGGGCCTTGTCCGAACGCCTGAGGAACGCGGTCGCTTCGGTTTCACTCCTGGGGATGATCGCAGGCTGCAAGGTACGCCGTCCCTTGGTCAATCTCTGTTTGTGCAGGACTTTCCCATCGGGGGTGAGCCTCAGGAGTTCGCAAAACTTGCCCATGAACTCGTGGTAGATGGGCAACCCGATGGTGCCATCGGTGAAGCGAACGGGGGGGCTCTTCACGAGTGACGAGAGATTGAAGAATGGGGAGGTCACCAGTCTTTTGGGCGCACTCCACGTCTCACCATCGTCGTCCGAGTGGATCATGTTGATGGAACTTCCCGCCCATCCCCCGACGGAGACGGAGACGTACCAGAGCAGCAGGCGACCCGAGTCGAATTTGTGAATCGTGGCGTTGCCCACGGTGTGGATATTTCGATGCAGGTGACGCTGCGAATCGTCAACCTGGATGATGGGCGTCTCGCGGGTCCAGGCGTTCGTCGCCGGATCGAACAAGGCGGTGTAGATGGCCACATCGGACTTGCCCTCGTGCGATCCGCCTCCCATCCAGAATGCACGCAATCGACCATCGCTGATCTCGACCATTGAAGCGCTGTGTGAAAAGGCCGGCACGCCCGCTCCAACAAAGCGGCTTTCGTAGATGGGCGTCGTTGAAGGATCACGTGGGCTGAGATCGGGCTCGACCACGAAACCGGCGCTGATCGCCCGAGTCGGGTTCGTCAGGGCCAGCAGACCAACGTTGAGAAGCACGAGCGCAAGCACCCCCCAATGCATCAGCGATCGAGGGGAGTTATGGCTTGAGTCAGGCATGACGTGGAGGCGAAGTTGTGGGCGAATCGATCAAGACGCCAACGATGCCAGAAGTGGCATGTCGGCGGGATTCGACATTCCGATGAGCACAGTAGCCTGACGAAACGGAACGAGACTCAGACTTTTCGATAATGACAAGACCCCGGGTTGGGAATCATCGGCTCAGGCCCAGAGGCGATATCGAGAAGAGCCGGATGAGGGCCATGAGTCCTTGGATCAAGAGGTGCGTTCTTCGTGGACCGTGTGCAGTGGATTTTGGGAGGGGAAACAGGAAATCGGGGAGGGAGCCGATAATTTTGATTATTCTCTTGCAAGAACCCCATCAATCTGTCATAAACCCTTATAGTGGTAGGACTTGCGTCTGGGAATCGATCAGGCCTCCTTGTGGGTTCATGGGGAAGACCGACTTCCGGGCAGTACACAAAGAGCCGTGCTGGGGCGGCTACAAGCAATAGAAAGGGGCCGGCGGAAATGAATCAAGGCTCAAAACAAAGGCATCATCAATCATCAGGCCTGAGAAGCATGACCCAGGTGGGTCTGTATTCAAGCGCTTGCATCATGGCCACATTTCAACCGTTGATGGCCCAACATGACATTTTGTATCCGGGGGAAAAGCTCTCTGTCGGCCAAAGCCCGACGTCGGTGGTGACGGCGGATCTCAACGGGGATGGCTTGCGTGATCTCGCGGTAAGCAACTTTGGCGATAACAGTGTTTCACTCTTGTGGGGTGTCGAAGGCGGAGGCTTTTCGCCGGAGGTTCGCATCAACGTCGGCGAGCATCCGAATGCCGTTATCGCGGCAGACCTCAATGGTGATGGTCATCTTGATCTTGCCACGTCGAATTACGGCAGTAGCGACGTGTCGGTGCTACTC
>JAPULD010000025.1 GCA_027295365.1 Planctomycetota bacterium | reverse complement strand
GCACTCGATGTCATCAACAATTTTCGTCTCTACCACCATCTGCTTCGGGAAGAAATAACCAACTCTCTCTCAAACATCGAAGCGTCCCAAGAAAAAGCGGATGCTTCGGGTGAAGCTTCTGGAGGTGTATCCGAGGGTGTGTCTGGGGGCGCATATGGGGACATCTCTGGAGGTACATCCGGGGGTATATCCGGGGGGGGAGTTCATGAATCAGGCTCTGACTGACATACTCAAGCCACTGAAGGTTCCCGCTTCGTGGTTGTATGGAGGGGTGATCGCAAGACGCAATCGCCAGTTTGATCGTGGCGCTCGGGTGCAGAAGGTTCAGCCAAGCGCTCCCGTCATCTCGGTGGGCAATATCACGACGGGGGGCGTGGGCAAGTCGCCTTTCGTCACCTGGCTCGCGGAACTGTTGCTGGCCTCCGGGCATCGACCGGTCATCGCGATGCGAGGCTATATGGCCAAGCCGGGCGAGTTGAGCGATGAACAGGCTGAATACATGGAGCGACTCTCGGGGGTCGATGTGCTGGCGCATCCGGATCGGGTCAAGACTCTCAACGCCTACCTCCCTGACCATGAAGAGATTGATTGCGTATTGCTCGATGATGGATTCCAGCATCGATATGTGCATCGAGATCTCGATCTGGTGCTCATCGACGCGACCCGCAATACGTTGCGGGATGTCTTGCTTCCCGTGGGGAGGCTTCGCGAGCCTCTGGTCAACCTGCATCGTGCCGATGCCGTGCTCGTGACCCATGCCTCGGGGATGGATGAGCTCATCGAGGCGAAGATCGAGCGTTTTCACGGCAAGCCCCCCCTGGCCTGGTCGGATCACAAATGGTCGCATTTGCGTTTATTCGAGAGCAGCCCCGAGGAACGCCAGGTCGAGCTACGCTGGTTGAAGGAAAAACGCGTGGTGACGATGCTGGGTGTTGGCAATCCGAAACCGGTCCAAAAACAGCTTGAGGCCGCCGGGGCCTGCATCATGGCCAATATTCCCGCGGGGGATCACGAGCGATACGATCAGGCCAAGCTGAATGTGGCCCGGGGGCTGTGTGATGGGGCCCAGGCCCTGGTCATGACGGCTAAGGATTGGGTCAAGGCCCGGGAACTGATAGACTTCTCGACGTGGAACGTCCCGATCGTGGTGCCCCATCTGGTGCTGGATGTCTATGAAGGGGCACGGGAATTGCAGGAGTTGGTGCTGCAAACCGTGGAGGGGCATGGCACGTTGGATGGATGATTGAAAACAGAAAACAGAAACTCAGAACAGTGAACTTGCTCAATGGTCTGCACCGCGGACCCAACGGAAGACAACGAATCGTTTATGCCTGACCTGCTTAATCGTCTCAAGACCTACTCTCCCTTCACCGCGCTGGTCGTGGGTGACTTCATGTTGGATCAATCGATTTACGGCGCCGCCGATCGATTGAGCCCCGACGCTCCGGTTCCCGTGTTGCATGAAGACCGACGAGAAAACAAGCCGGGCGGAGCGGCCAACGTCGCGTTGTGCCTCAAGGCCCTCAAGGCCGACGTCTCTTGCTTTGGCGTCATCGGCGCCGATCACGAAGGCGAACTTCTTCGCAAGGCACTCATCGAATCAGGGTGTGATATCAATGGGCTCATCCAGGATTCGACGCGCCCCACAACCATCAAACGCAGCCTCATTGGTTTAGCCCAGCATCGCCATCCTCAAAAGATGTTTCGGTTGGATCTCGAATCGCGAGATCCTCTGCCAGATCTGGTGCGAAAAAAGATGCTGAGCATGATCGAGGCGCGGATCAACGCGGTCGATGTCGTCTGCCTTGAGGATTACAACAAGGGCGTGTGCGATGAAGAGGTCTGTCGCCGGATCGTCGAGATGTGCGCCGCCAAGAACAAGCCCTTGCTGGTCGATCCGGCCGCGATCGACGATTATTCAAAATACGCCGGGGCGACGCTCATCACCCCCAATCGATCCGAGGCGGAACTCGCCACGGGGCTCGACACGCCCTTGGAAGCGAGCGACCTGCACAACACCGACCTCGCCACGAAGCTCATCAAGGAGCACAAATTCGAAGTCGTCGTTCTGACGCTCGATCGGCATGGTGCGCTGCTTGAAGAACGAGGGGGCGACCCGATTCTGGTGCCGACCGTGGCGCGAAGCGTGTATGACGTGACGGGGGCCGGCGACATCGTGCTCGCGGCCCTGGCCGGCGCCGTGGCCAACAAACTTCCCTGGCTCGATGCCGTCAAGTTCGCCAACGCCGCGGCGGGTCTCGAAGTCGAAGTGTTCGGTTGCAAGGCAATCCCCCTGGCCGAGGTCATGCGCGAAGTGCTCATCCAGCATCGCACACTCAAGGGCAAGGTGCGTACGCATGAGGAACTGCTGATTGAATTGGAAGTGCATCGCCAGGCGGGTGACAGCATCGTCTTTACCAATGGATGCTTCGACGTGATCCACGCTGGTCACGTGGCCTATCTGCGCGAGGCCAAGTCCCAGGGGCAGGTGCTGGTGGTGGCGATCAACTCGGACGAGCAGGTGAAGAAGCAGAAGGGCGATGGCCGTCCGATTTATTCTTCCCGGGAGCGGCTAGAAATCCTCAGCGAATTTCAATGCATCGATTACTTGATTGTCTTCGACGAGCCGACGGTGCATGAACTGCTGCAGACGCTCAAGCCCGACATTCTCGTCAAGGGGGGCGATTACCAGCCCCACGAGATCAACGAATGGGAACTGGTGAAGGAATTGGGACTGGACCTGCGCATCCTCGCCCACCGCCCCGGGCTGGGATCCACCGACGTGATCGATCGCATGGTGAAGACGGTGGAGTGAAGATTGATCAGGCGAGGCAGGGAACCGGGGCATGATGCATATCGCGATCATCCGCAAGAAATATTTGGATCGAATCCTGTCCGGTTCGAAGTGCATCGAATGTCGCTTGACGAAACAGAAGCGGGCCCCGTTCGGGCAGATCAAAACGGGGGAGACCATTTTTCTCAAGCAATCGAGCGGGTCATACCGTGCCGTGGCGAAGGCGGGGCGGGTGGAATTCAAATCTGATCTCACCTCCGGACGCATTCGAGACATTCGTCGGGAATTCGCAGAGGAATTGGAAGGCGATGACGATTTCTGGGAGAGCAAGATGGATTGCAGCTACCTGACGCTGATCTGGCTGGAGGATGTGATGCCGACCAACCTCGGCCCGACGATCGCGCCGCTGCAGGGTCGGGCGTGGGTGACGTTTCAAGATGTCGAAATTCCGATCAATGCAAAATGAAGAATATTGGTCGGGTGCCACGGACAGCGACGAAGGAGTCGTCCGTGCCTTCTTTCGCACTTCGCACGCACGACTTCGCTGTGCGTGGCACCCGATACGCAAATTTACAACTCGCTGATACAATCCCGCCATGACCATTCGACGCTACAACCCCGAGAAGGATCACGACTCAGTGCTGCGGATCTGGCTCGAGTGCGGCTGGCTTGAGAAGGACGACGTCAAGCCGCTCGATTATTTTCTGGAGGGTTCGACCGCGTGGGTTGGTGAATTCAATGGCGAGGCCGAAACGCTCGTCACCAACATGAAGGGCACCATCCGGCATGGTCAAACGGATCTGCCCATGTGTGGCATCGCTTCCGTCACCACCTCACGGGTGGCGAGAAAGCAAGGTCAGGCGGGGCAAGTCACGGCCCGGGCCATCGCCCACGATGCCATGGAAGGAGCGCTCGTCGCCACGTTGGGAACGTTCGAGCAGGGGTACTACAACCGGCTCGGATTCGGAACGCTTTCCTACGACCTCATGTTCAATTTCGATCCATCAACCCTGAGGATTCGCGACGGGCTCAAGGCCCGTCCCCCCAAGAGACTGACCAAGGACGATTACGAGATCATTCATGCCAATCGTTTGCAGCGATGCCGGGGCCATGGTTCATGCTCGTTGACGCCGGCAAAGTACAGTCAGGCCGAGATGGAATTCACTGCGGGTGGTTTCGGACTGGGGTATTTCGATGGTCCGGGCAAGTCGTTGAGCCACCATTTCTGGTGCACGACAAGAGGTAAGGATGAGCATGGCCCTTACACCTTGCAGTGGATGGCGTACGAAACCAATGAACAGTTTCTGGAATTGATGGCTCTGCTCAAGGGACTTGGTGATCAGGTTCGGTTGGTTCGCATGATCAATCCTCCCAACCTCATGTTGCAGGACTTGCTCGATCAGCCTTTTCATCGAAGGGCGATCACGGACAAGTCCGAGTTCTCCCAAAGCACCTGGTATGCGGCGTGGCAGCAAGCGCGAATG
>JAPULD010000249.1 GCA_027295365.1 Planctomycetota bacterium | reverse complement strand
TACCTCTGTTCATGTGCATCTCTTTTTTCCTTTTCATAGTTGATGGATCATCATCCACACCATTGTTCGAAGTGTCTACTGAACGAGGTGATGGCGTGGGTTTGGAAATCTGTCAATAAAATACTACTTTGGTCGTACTTGATCAGTCTTGGCTATTGCACTCGACCATCGTGCAGCTTGACCATGCGATCGGCTCTTTTGGCGATGCTCAAGTCATGGGTCACCATGACGATGGTCAGACCCTTGACATGCTGCTGGGCAAGCAGGTCGAGAATCTCGCCTCCCGTCGTCTCATCGAGGTTTCCCGTCGGTTCATCGGCCAGCAACACCTGTGGTTCGTTCATGAGGGCTCGGGCGATGGCAACGCGTTGACGTTCGCCCCCCGAGAGTTCCCGGGGGCGGTGATGCAAGCGATGATTCAGGCCAAAGGAATCAAGAAGAGCTTGTGCGCGGGGACGCAAGAGCGATCGTTCCCGACGATACTGGTATTCCTCGAAGATCAGGCCTGGCACGACACCCATCGCGAGCAGGAAGTAGAACAGTTTCGAACTTCGACCCACCAGCCCCGCGAGCATGGTGTTCTCCAGCACGTTCAGTTCCGGCAGCAAGTGATAGAACTGGAAGACGAATCCGATCGAGCGGTTTCGATACGCATTGCGTTGCGAACCCGACATGCCCCCCAGGGCCCGGCCTTCGAAGAAGATTTCACAAAGCGAAGAGCCGCATCCCGAGCACTGAGTCGAGACGCCGATCGGAACACTGCATTTTGGACAGACCCCTTTACGCAGTTGCCTTTGTCTGGTTCTCCTGGAAATGTCAGGGGAGTCGTCCTGGGGTGAATGTGAATCCGTTTCATCCAGATCACCCAGGAGATGAAGCAACGTACTTTTGCCCGATCCGGAGGAGCCGAGAATGGCAACCCATTCACCTTCCTTGATTTTCAGGGTAGCTCCCTTGAGCACCGGCACTTCGACACGTCCCAGTCGATATGTCTTGTACACATCTCGGGCTTCGAGCAATGATGCCTTGTCCACACGGGTCGTGGCTTTCCGAGGTGCCACGTTTGCATTTGGCGTGGTGACGCTTGCCTTACTCATAATGCAGAGCCTTGACGGGATCGACGTCGGCGGCCTTCGCCGCGGGAAGGAACGCGCCGACCAGACTGAACAACACCGCCCCGGCCATGGTGAAGTACGCGCTGCCCAGGTCCACTTCGTTGGGGATGACCGTGAAGTAATAGATCTCCGGATTCCAGATGATCGCCCCACCGATCTTGATGAGGAAGGCGACGCCCGAGGTCATGAGCAGCAGCACGAAGAACACCAAGGCGCTGAGCACGGGAGGCAGCAGCTTGCCTGAGGTCATCTTCCAGAGCGTGAGCCCCAGGCTGATCAACGTCATCGTCCCCAGGACGTAGGCCAGCCACTTGGGAGGATTGCCCATGGCGTTATGAATGATGTTGATGTTGATGACGATCAGGCTGCCCAGGCCAAAGCCGAAGATCGCCCCCAGGGTGCCCACGATGAGACCATAGCGGAGGAAGATCCACGAGATACCGATCCTGGAGGCTCCCACGCTGCGAAGGATGCCTATGTCGCGCGTCTTCTCGTAGACGATCGCCCAGAAGATGGCGAGGACGAGCCCCGCACAGACGATGTAGACCAGCGAGAACAGGGTGCGCATCAATTCCCGTTCCTTCTCGACGGGGCCGATGAATTGAGCTTGCTGCTGTTCCCAGGTCATGATCCCGACATTGAAGGAAGGGGGTTTGACCTTCACCTCAGGGTCGAGAAAAAGGGCATCGGAGAAATTCTTGTAAACCTCATTGACCAGGTCACGCAAGTGATCGGGAGTGACGCCCTCGACCGCCCTGACGAGCACCATCGTCGCCCGGGCGGGATCGACGCCCACCACCTGGTCGGGGTCGAAATCATCCACGATCTTCGCTTCGTCTAGCTTCGTCAGGCGCTGGGCCTCGGCCAACGGGATCATCACCCTCGTGTCGTCGATCAGAAAGACGCCTGACTGGAATTCATTGGCCACCGGGAAGATGTAACTTTCAGGGTCGGCCAGGCCACTCCGAACCGGCATCGTTGTGAGCGTGACCTCGAACCCAGGCATGAACCAACGTCCGTTGTACGTGTCATAGGAACCGTCTTGTTGGCGGAGGTTGGCTTCGGAGACATGCAACCCAAGGACCATCGCCGGATCCCGGTTGGGACCCCTGGTCATGGTGAGTCCATCCTCGAGAATCTGATTCTTGATGATCAGGCGTTGGTCATACGCAAGAATCTGTTGCCATCGCTCGGGACCCAGGAGATTCTCCAGCACATCGATCTGGAACCTGAGCCTTCGATACACCACTTCCCAGGGGATGCTTTGGCTTTGAGCGAGGATCTGCCTCAATTCCTCATCACTCATGTCAGGATTGGCAATGGCCCCCGGGCCATCCCGAAACCATCGCAAGAGGGAGAAACGTTGGTCATCATCAAGACCATCGTGAATTGATTCCCAATGCTTCTTGACGACGTCGCCGACCAATCGTGCCCAATGCTCATCACTCAATTCTCTCCAGTGCAGCGAATCGCCAAACCCGGTTACGGCCGCGAAACTGGCCGGCTCGATACCCCAGAACTGGACCATCTCGGTCTGGCGATTCTCTTCATCGGGGTAAGGCATTTTCAGCAGGCAGAAGCTGTCCACCACTGGGGTGGCCACTTCGGCTTCGGGAAGCTCTTCGATCATCTCGATCAGCTTCTCGTAGTGGGGGATCCCGGAGACGGGATATGACACCACCACATCACCCATCAGGGTGCGCCCCGAACTCTTGACCATGTTCAGGAACCCCGTCATCACCGAGACCACGATGATGACCAGGGCCACGCACATCGCGACCGCGGCAACCGCGATGAACGGGATGATCCGCGAAGTCAGGTAACGATTCGTAAGCAGGGCGTGGTACATGGTTCAGGAAAATTCGTCGGGTGAGGGTATCCCTCTCCAAGACCTTTCACAACCAAAGCATCGACCGGGTTGCCGATTCGACCAGAATCATGGACGAATCAAGAAAAGGAACGTCCAAACCCCTCGTGATGGCGCAATCTACGTGATCGGCGCGCCGATCTCGACCACGATGATCTCGCCCACGTAGGGCTTTGCCTCTTCCTTTAGAAATCCTGGCTTGGAGGCGACGAAAGTCACGGTGGTTTTAGCCCTTACGATGGGGCCCAGGGGCAAGCCAGTATCGCAATCGAGTCCCGAGGGGACATCCACCGCCAGAACTGGGCAGCCCGAGGCGTTGATCCACGAGATGGCGTCTTCACTCTGGCCTTGGACGACTCGATCTAGCCCTGTGCCGAACAATGCATCGACGACGAGGTCGAATTCTTGTGCTTTTTCGAGGTGCTCCAAGGACGATTCAGCGATGCCCATCTTGCGACAAATCAAGGCGTTTATTGCCGCATCACTTCCGGGTCTGGGGTATTTCAGGGGGAAGAGCGTGACCATGACCCCTGAATTGGTGAGATGTCTGGCCAGGGCGTATCCATCACCCCCATTGTTGCCTGAACCACAGAAGATGAGCACCTTGGAGGGATCATGGGTGGTCCCTTCGAGCATTTTCAGGGCTGCATCAGCAAGTCCAATTGCGGCGTTTTCCATAAGCACGATTCCCGGAATTCCAAAGTCCTCGATCGCCCTTCGATCGATTTCTCGTACCGCTTCACGGCTCAGGATGACGTTTTCAGGACTGGACATGCCCAAAGTGTAACACCCGGGTGCGGATTGCTGGTCATGGACCAGTGAGGGCCATATCGTGGCGGACGATGCCTTGGACCACGATACTTGGAGTGATGTTGTTGGTGATGACTGGTGGCGTGCTCACGCTGTGGCTGGTCATCGCGTATCGCGTCCATCGAATGGCATCGTTCGAGCATTCGATTCGCAAGGGCATTGATCTTCCCGAGCCCGAGGGGGGATGGCCAAAGTTGAGCGTGATCATCCCCGCGCACAACGAGGAAGCCATGATCGACCGGTGCGTCGAGTCCTTGCGCACTCAGGCGTACCCCAATCTCGAACTCATCTTCGTTTGCGATCGATGCACAGACGGCACCGTCGAGATATTGCGAAAACACGCAGCCCTGGACGATCGGCTGGTGATCATCGAAAACGAATCCTGTCCTGACGATTGGGCGGGCAAATGCAACGCGGCGCGTCTCGGGGCTACGAAAGCGACGGGGGCGTGGCTGCTTTTTTCCGATGCAGACACTCATTTTGAGAAAGACCTGTGTCGGGCCTCGATGGCGAGGGCGATTCATGAGCACTACGCGCTGGTAAGCCTGATGACCACATTGACGACGGTGCATCGGTTCGAGCGGATCGTGCAACCCGTTGCCTCCATGAATCTGATGAGGATGTTTCCCCTCAAGCGGATCAATCGCAAGGACGGATCAAGGCCTTTTGCCAATGGGCAATTCATGCTTTTCAATCGCGACTTCTACGAGCAGGTTGGAGGGCATGCCTCGGTCAAGGACGATTTGCTCGAGGACATCGCCATCTCGCGCGTCATCTCCGACGCGGGGGGTCGGATCGGGCTCTTCTTTGCCGACCACATGCTCACGTGTGAGATGTACGACACGTTTGAAGCCTTCAAGGAAGGCTGGAAGCGAATCTACATCGAGGCCTGCAAGCGGAAACCGACTCGGTTGCGCAAATTGGGGTTCCAGGCGATTGCGATGGGGGGTATGGCCCCGATCATTCAGGTCGGCGCCTTGGGGTATGTCATGGCGACATGGAATCAGGATCGCTTTATGGGCCTGACCTTGGTCGTGTTCGTGGGGGTGGGGTGGGTCACGCAAATCATGACGCTCATGCGTATCAATGATTTGAGTGGGGCTCCGCGTCTCTCCGCGTTCGCCTATCCATACGCCAACGTCGTCGTGGGACGGATCATGTTTCAGGCGGCACGAGATCTCGTCCGCCGCAAACCCATCCGCTGGGGTGGACGAGAGTACATCCTCGAGGCGCGATGAAGCAGGTGGCCGGTGCTCTTGACGAGCTGCGACCGTAAGGGAACGCAATGAGTGGACGTCGCGAGATGCGATCGCTCCTTGACGGTCGCGGCTCGTCAAGAAGGGGAATAAAAAAACGAACAGGCAGGATGCCTGTTCCACCAGGTGAAGAATCATCGACATCCTTGTTCAGTTTCGCAAAATGATGCGAATACGCACCATGGCCGTCTGGCCCTTGGACAGTTCGCGCAGTCGCTTTCCGCGGGCTCTCCAACGATACAGGCTAGAGATGATGGCCGAGTCCATCGCGGATGAGCCCGAGGATTCGACGATGAGAGCCTCGGTGGGCTTTCCATTGGCACCGAAATTGATCATGCACAAGGGGTTTCGGGGGGCCGTCGTGAGCAATTGCAGAAGCGTGAATTCGGGTCTCTTGGTCTGGATTTCAAGTCCTGGCGAGGCCAGGGGCTTGCCGGTCTTCCATTTTTCAGGCGGGGCCTCGATGATCGAAGTCGCATCCGATTCCTTGTCCGCCGGATCACCTTCCTCGGGAGGCTTGGGAGGCGTCGGGTTTGAAGGCTGGGGCTGATCAGGTTTGGGCTCGCTCTCGCTGGGCTGGTCTTCTTCTTCTTCGGTTTCCTTGGGGGCAGGGGTGTCCTCGGCCTGCTCTTCGGGTTGAGGTTTCTCCGAGGGTTTCTCGGGTGGGGTCTCTTGTTCTTCGG
>JAPULD010000248.1 GCA_027295365.1 Planctomycetota bacterium | reverse complement strand
TCCGTGGGCGGTTTCCCCTCCGCGACTTCGACCGGCAGCGACCTGCAAGCCATCGCGAAGGGCAGTGGCATTTCGCGCACGAGTTTGGCCCTGGATCTCGAATCATTCATCCGGCAGTTCGACGAAGCACTGCACACCGATGAACTTTCCTCGATCGTGGCCAAGGTCGAGGCCGTCGGACCCGCCGGATTCGTCACCGAATTGTCTTTGCTGGAAAACCGATTTCAATTCAAACGCTGGATGCGGGAAAAGTCGAGTGACATCGCCCATGCTTTCGTTTGAACGATTACGCGAGGAGTGAATACATGTCGAACGTGCTGACTCAATTGGCGGATGAACTCGCCTCGGGAAGCGTCCGGGTGATCGACCTCACCCAGCCCCTGGGACCCGAGACCCCCGTCATCGGATTGCCTCCCCAATTCGCCCCTTCGCCGGGCGTTACTTTCGATGAAATTTCACGCTACGACGACCATGGCCCCGCCTGGTATTGGAACACGCTGACCATGGGCGAGCACACCGGCACGCACTTCGATGCGCCCATCCACTGGATCACGGGTCGCGATCTTCCGGACAACGCGTGCGACACGATTCCGCCTTCGAAGCTGATCGGCCCGGCGTGCGTGATCGACAAATCCCGGGAATCCGAGGCGGATCACGACTACCTCCTGACGCCGACCTGCATCGAGCAATGGGAAGCGGAGCATGGACGCATTCCCATCGGCGCGTGGGTCCTGCTTCGATCCGATTGGAACAAACGCGTTGGCGCCGATTCATTCATCAACGCCGATGACAATGGTCCCCACAGCCCCGGTCCGACCAAAGAGGCGGCCGAACTCCTCGCTCATGATCGAAAGGTCCTCGGTTTCGGCACCGAAACGATCGGCACCGACGCCGGCCAGGCGGGGACCTTTGATCCTCCCTTCCCCAACCACACAATCATGCACGGGGCGGGAAAATTCGGCCTCGCCAGCCTGTGCAATCTCGATCTGCTGCCACCCACCGGAGCCATCGTCATCGCCGCGCCGCTCAAACTCGTCGGGGGAAGCGGCAGCCCACTGCGCGTGCTGGCCCTTCGACTTGGCCAGGAATGATCAACGGCCTCATTCTGCTGTGATAACTCCTCAGGCTGAGATGATCACTCCGATCCAGAGCGAAACCCAATGAAAATCAGGCCCTCGACTTCGAGGGCCTGATATCTATGTACTTGTTTGACGACGATTTCAATCGACATCAATCATCGTCGTCATCGCAATCATCGTCTTCATCGCAATCATCGTGATCGCAGTCATCGTGGTGATCACAGTCATCGTGGTGATCATCGTCATCGTCGTGGTCATCGTCGTGATCACAATCACAATCTATATCCACTTCCCAGTCTTGATCATCATCATGGTCGCCATCGTGATTCCAGTGACGCTTCTTGCCTTTTCCCTTGCGTTTGTTCTTGCCTTTTCCGCGGCCTTTCCCCTTCCCGCGATGACCGACGTGCGCGCCGATTTCGCAGCCCTTGACGAACTCGCCGTTGCGACAGCGATCGAAACCGCCATTGCCGAAGACCTTGTCCCAGCCGTCGCCACCGTCGAGCCAGTCATTTCCACCGTTGCCATGGAGCATGTCGTTGCCATCGCATCCGAGGAGGACGTCGTCGCCATGGTTTCCATGCAGCTTGTCGTTGCCGCAGCCGCCACTGATCAGGTCGTCGCCTTTATTGCCGTTGATCTTATCGTTGCCGTCTTCGCCCTTGATGGAATCGTTTCCTCGACCGCCGGCGATATGATCATTGCCGCCTCGGCCGCAGATGATGTCGTCGCCTCCCAGGCCGATGATTTCATTGTCAAAGTCATCGCCGACGATGACGTCATCGCCCATGGTTCCCATGAGCAGTCCGCGGAAACGCGTCCCATCTAGCCAACCCCCCACCACCATTCCCGCGTCATCGACGTAGATGGTGGCGAGTCGCCCGAGACAGATTGGAGGCTGGCATTCATCCGGGATACCGTCACCGTTCTCGTCGTCGGAGGTCCCGTCGGCGATATCGCATTCATCGTTTATGCCGTTCTCGTTGCAATCGGCAAAGGAAGGATCGTTGAGGTCGCATTCGTCGGGAATACCGTTTTCGTTGCAATCGTCCGACGTTTCATTCTCGATGTCGCATTCGTCGGGAATGCGGTTCTGGTTGCAATCGGCCGACGTTTCGTCCGCGAGGTCGCAATTGTCGGGAACGCCATTCAAGTTGCAATCATTCTCCGTTCCATCCTCGATATCGCATTCGTCCGGAATGCCGTTTTCGTTGCAATCGGCCGAGGTTTCTGCGACAAGGTCGCACTCGTCGGGAATACTGTTTCCGTTGCAATCGTCCGACCTTTCGTCTTCGATGTCGCACTCATCGGGAACGAGGTTCCCGTTGCAATCGAAAGACGTTCCGTCCGCAAGGTCGCACTTGTCGGGTACGCCATTCAGGTTGCAGTCAAACACCAAGATGTCGTCGATGTCGCACTCGTCGGGAACACCGTTCCCGTCGCAATCGGCCGACGTTTCGTCTTCGATGTCGCATTCGTCGAGAACGCCGTTCTCGTTGCAATCGAATGACGTATCGTCGGTGAGTTCGCACTCATCGAGTACGCCGTTGAGATTGCAATCAAGTGAAGGATCGGCGGCGATCTCGTCCGCATCGGGGATCTGATTGTCGTTGCAGTCATCCGTGTCCTGCATCGCGATCGCGGCGTTGAACACAAGTCGCGCTACGGATGGATTGGCCTGGACCGGTACCGTTGCGATCGCCAGACCAAGGGCCGCGGCGCCGATCTTGAGCAGTCCGTTTTCAAGATTCAATGAATGCATGTCCTTCTCCTCCCGCATCGGGGAATGTTTGCTTATCGGCGTAATGCCAGTTCCAGAGCCACCCTGCCCAAGAAGAGCATGCCGCCCAAACTATTCACCAAGATAGCCCAATACTTTGGAGAGGAAAATATTTTCTGGAGAATAAATACGAATCTAACTGAAATAATATCAGGAGTTTACAAGCATTCGCTTACTAGGCCAACAGGTCCGCTGCGTTATCGTGCTCGCATTGCACGAATCTTCCGTCGAAGGACACGTCTCGAACCTTGATTCGACCCATCTTCACATCCGGCGACTCTTTCGCCGTTCACGCAACTATCGGTCCCGCCATTTCCATGGACGTTGTCGAACCCGTCTCCGCCGTCGATGGAATCGTCGCCGTGATTGCCGTTGATGATGTCATTGCCGCCCAGGCCGCAGATGACATCGTCACCCTTGAGGCCGATGATGACATCGCGCCCGTCCGTGCCGACGATCACGTCGTCTCCATGGGTTCCCATCAGGATGCCGAAGTAGGGCAAGCCGTCGAAGTGGCCTCCCACGATCATTCCGAACAGATCGACATAAACCGTCGCTTCACGTTCCTGGCAGATCGGCGGATCGCATTCGTCGGGAACACCGTTGTCGTTTTCGTCCAGGCCCGTGTCGGCTTGATAGGTCATCTCCATCGAGTAGAAACTCTCACCCTCGCACGCGCTCGCGTCAACGGAACTGGTTGCCACAAACTGGATGTTCAGATCCTTGTTGGGATCCAAGTCACGGAGGAATCGGAAGGTGCCATTGCTCAGGATGGTGCTGTCCGTGTCCGGCTCGGTCGAACAGTTGCCGCCTTCAGTCTTGAATGACTGATGAATGCCAAACCCATTGATGATGAGCGTGATGAACTTGGTGCCGCCTTCAAAGTCACCCCGGCCCCTGAACGTCAACATCACATCACCCTCGGTGATGGCCGGTGAGTCGGGGATGGTCAGGGTATAAGAGACACCATCCCCGATCGGTGAGAATTCGCCGGTCGAAATGGTGAAATATTTGATTTCACATTCGTCAACGATTCCATTGGCGTTGCAATCCGGATCGCATTCATCGGGTACGCCATTGGCGTTGCAATCTTCCGAAAGGCCTTGCGCCAGGTCGATGATGTCAGATTGCCCGTTGGCGTTGCAATCGGTGCATTCATCGGGAACACCGTCCTGGTTTCCATCGCTTGAGGTCCCTTCGGCAATGTCGCATTCGTCAAGCACACTGTTGAGATTGCAGTCCAATGACGGATCAGCCGCGATCTCATCGGCGTCAACGATGTTATTGCCATTACAATCCTCACCCCGGAAGACAAACAGGCCCCTTTCGATATCACTGGCAATGACTGTGCCGCTCGGAAAGAACGGAAAAACGCTCCACATGCCATTGAAAGCGGCCCGATCATCATCAGGATAAGTATCGAAGTATGCAACTTCGAACGGGGACAGTGGATCGGTGGCGTCGAACACTCGCATACCGCTGCGATAATTCGCTTCGTAGATCAGATTGCCCTTGACGTAGAGATTATGGCCAATGGCGGCCGAACCATTGGTGAACGTCGTGGCTTCAAACGGGTTTTCGATATCCTGGACATCGAACACGATTGTCTGGGTGGGGATCCCCAACCCGGTTTCGTCCCCCTCATCATTGAGATACAAGTACCGGCGATCGTCTGAGAGCCACGCCTGATGCGAGTACCGGCCGTCCGTGTAGATCAGGCGGGACAGATTGATGATGTTGTCCTTGTCGGTGACATCGAGGATATCCAGCCCCGTCTCGACCGAGCCTCCATTGAAACCGCTGCAGCAGAAGGCAATCTGCCGGCCCGCGTACGGGCCATCGGTGTACGTGACAATCTGCGCATCGTGGATATACCGATCGCTCCAGGCACCGACATAGGTCGGATTGGCCGGATCGGCCAACGAATAAATACGCAAACCATTGCTGCCACCACCACATCGATAGAGGTATCCACTATCTTCGTCGATGGCGATATTGTGAGAAGAACCGGTCGCGAGAAATGGATCGTCGATGTCTTCGAACACCTCGTTGGATAGCGTCACCAACCCGCTGTCGATCTGGGTGAGGTCGATGACCTGGATGCCGCCTCCGAAGCCCTCCGTCACTGAATAGGCGTACTGCCCAAAGACCTTGATATCCCGCCAACTGCTTGGGGATCCGCCAATCATTCCAAGTACGATCGGATTGCCGGGCTGGGTGATGTCGGCAAACCCGGTGCCCGATCTCAATCCGAGGATGGCATATTCCCGGCCACTCGGAGAGACGTAGCCCCAGCAATCGTTGGCGGCTGATGATTCACCAAATTCGCCCACGGGCAACCAGGCCATCAGTCGAATCCCGCTTGAAGGAAAGTCTGACGGAGCCCCGGCCGTCACATTCTGGTACTCCGCGTCCAGTTTCGGATCGGCACTTCGATAGCCCGGCCCGACATAAGGAATGCGCTTGACCAGCCCCTTTGGATCATCCGGATGGGCGAGCAGAAAGCTTCCTGAGACCATGAGAAACAAGCCACTCAACACGATTGTTTTCCGAAAAATCGTCATCAAAGACTCCAGATCACAGAAAGTGAATTCTTTTTTACCCTGTGGGCGTAAGGACTGAATAAGGAGCACCCTGGCTCGCCTGAGAAATGCAATGACAAACACCAGCATAACAGCGCAGTCGAGTCCGCGATGCGATCAAATTCGACAAAATAAGCTATTGAGGAGATGAGAACCGTCAGGCCCCGGTCATTTCAACCGCCAACACGGAAAGATCATCGTCGAAGGATCGCCCAGCTTGCCACGTCGATATTTCCTGGATCGCCTGGTCGATCATGCTCTCAAGCCCCGTGTTCGGGTCGTGGTCGAACGCCACACCGAGTCGGTCGGAGCCAAACAGATCATTCTCCATGTTCATGGCTTCGATCAACCCGTCGGAGAACAGGGTCAGGCGATCCCCCGGTTTGAACTGAAACTGAATGGTCTGATAGTCACCATCGTCCACCACGCCGATCGGGAAGGATGGATGATCGAACATCATTGGCGATTCACCACGACGGATCAGCAGCGGCCCGGGATGACCGGCCATCGAATAATTCAAGAGTCCTGATGACAAGTCCAGGACGCCATACATGGCCGTGATGAAATGCCCACCATTGCTACGCATGGGAAACATCTCATTGAGTTGCTGCAACACCTCCGCCGGCGGGGTCATGGTATAGCCTGACGCATCAGTGTTTGGCGTGGCGATGAGTGAAGGTTGCCCGGCGCGAAGCGAGAGACTGCGATGC
Source organism: Planctomycetota bacterium (assembly GCA_027295365.1). Classification (GTDB taxonomy): domain Bacteria; phylum Planctomycetota; class Phycisphaerae; order Phycisphaerales; family SM1A02; genus JADFSH01. The sequence continues at coordinate 485 of JAPULD010000248.1, read as the reverse complement.
ATCGCCACGGACAACAGCGACGAAGCGACGCCATGCCCGCTCACGTCGGCCACGTAGATCACCATGTTTCGATCATCAACCCGAACGACGTTGAGCAGGTCGCCACCCAGTTCATCACAAGGATGAAACCGCCATGCGAAATGAAACGCACCGCTGTCGTTCAGGGTGGTCGGCAAGAGGGATTGTTGGAGTTTGGCCGCTGCTTCGAGATCCCGCCTCATCTTCTCGTTGGCACTCTCCAGCACGCGATTGCGTTGGGCCAGAGCCTGCTCGAGACTGCGAATCCGAAGGTGCGTATTGACGCGGGCGATGACCTCTTCAGACTGGAAGGGCTTGGTGATGTAGTCCACGGCGCCGAGATCGAGGCCCCTGACCTTGTGCTCCGTATCATCCAGCGCCGACATGAAGATGACGCTCGAATCACGGGTCGCCTCGTCCTCCTTCAAGAGACGGCAGGTTTCAAAACCGTCGATGCCCGGCATCAT
>JAPULD010000247.1 GCA_027295365.1 Planctomycetota bacterium | reverse complement strand
ATCGATAGCTCCAAGATGGCAAAACCGCCATTTCGACGCATGAGAAAGCACCTTTGTGCCTTCACACCCCTCTTCTGATTGCTACACTGGATAATTCACGTCCAGATCTCCAAGCTCTGAAAACGAGGCCCGATTGATGATTTGCTATCTCCGCACGACTGCTCTTCTGTTGACTGCCACATCCCTGCTCTTCCTCTCGGCCTGCGTCGATGAAAATGCGAAACTCCGAGCTGAAGTGCAAGTCGATATTCAGGATGCCAGCCTCAAGTTTCGCGAAGCCACCTTGGGGGCACCCGCGCCCGGGACACCTGAGTACGATTCAGCCTATCAGAACGTCCAGAGCGTCATCAATGACCTCAACGGAATCCGAGGCGGCGAGGCGGGTCAACAGGCCGCCAAGTCCATGCTGTTGGCCAATGCGAACGCTCACCTCGCGGATCTTGACCTGGCCCGGATTTTACAGATCGAGAATTCCAATGACGGCCTCTGTGGGGAAATGAGCACCATCGCAACCCGTTGCGCCGATCTTCAGTATCGCATCGCGGCTCTTGAGAACCTGGATCTCACGCACACCCGGGACACACTCGACCATTCCAAATCAATGGTGAACATGCAACTCGACACGCTCATTGAGCAGAAACTCGAATTGCAGGGACCGATCGACGATCGCCTCAAACGCAACGCTGACGATGCGGCCGAGGTGACGGCGCTTCGAAAACAATACAACGACCTCATGCGGCAGGCCCGGGAAAGCGGGTATGCCGAAGGTTTCGATTCCCATGTCAGGGCCGTGCAGATCCAACGGCAGGCCGACATGATCGAATTCGAGATTGCACAACGAGATATCGAACTCGACCTGAATCTTCAGGCCGAACAGAATTTTCTCACGCTGAATGAAGACAACGCCATCAACGCGGTGGCTTCCATCGAGAATGCCGAGGACGCCCTGGAGTCCTACACCCAGATCAGCGCCGACGACAATGATCAGTCGAGGCAGACGATCGATGAACTCAACGCCATTCTGATGGACAAGATCGAAGTGTTGAGGGCTTCCATCAGGGACGACCTGACCCCGCTGTATGAATCGGCGAATCAATCGTTACTGCAAGCGGTGAACGCAGCGCAAGTCGCGGCGGGCAAGGCCGGCCGGGGCGAAGGCGAGGGAGCCGCCAATACGCTGGCCGCCCGGATCTACCAGACTTTGGGCCAGCTCCATTGGTCCAAGGCACAACGGTATTCGACCCTTCGCAGCACCTGTGTGCTGATTGTCGAGTCGGGCGAAGCCCCGGACGGTATGTATGACATGATCGAACAGTTCGAGACAGCCCAGTCCGAGGCGATGACTCAGGCCAAGGAAGCCTACTCCCAGGCCCAGCAGAAGATCGAGCAGGTCTCGGGCAACAGCCGCGAACTCACGGCCTACAAGCAGAACATCCAATTGATGATGGCGTCGCTGGAGGGGGAGGACATCAGCGAAACCTTCCAACCCACGCGCGAGACGGGTTCCGGTGCTGAAGAATCGGCTCCGACCCAAGAGGCGACCAGCGACGCGATCGGCTTTCCGACTTCGGACGATCTGATGACCCATCTCCAGGGGGCCGCCTCCTCCGGAAACATCCTGAGCGTGTTCGATGTCATGTACACGAGAACTTCCCAAGGCGCGTCGAATCTGCAGGCGGCCGAGTCGTTCTTTGATGCTCTTGATGAAATGCAGGGTTTGATCTCACAGACATTCGGAGACAATGGCGCACCGATAGCCCAGTCACTGAACATGATTCCTCAAATGGCTCTCGCTCAGATTTCACAACTCGGCGCGTCCACGGAAGAATCTCGAAGCGATGATCGGATTACCTACCAGATAACCGGTCCCGCCGGACAGACTGAACCTTTGAGTTTCATCCGCGTGGACGGTCTCTGGTACGTCGATGGCGACGAGGATTCATCGACAGCCGATGAATTGGCCCAGATGGAAACAGCCACTCAGGCTTTTTCTCAACTGTCTGCCCAGATCAGCGATGGGAGCGTTGCCGACGTGCAACAGCTTCAAACCGCCATGCAGCAGGTCTTCGCTTCCATGCAATAACGCCACCAGACAATTGCACAGGCTCACACTGAATACTTGGCTGATCAACCCCGACATCCTTCTTTGTTTCGCCGAACCAGTGGCATTGGCTTCATCATCACGTCCATCGCCTGCATGGGATTCGGCTATTTCGTTCTGGGCAAGCTCGATTCCTACACCACAAATCCCCGAACCTCCGGTTCCGTCAATGCCGAAGATATGCCGGTCATCGTCGCCTGGCTGATGCAGTATCGAATGATCTACGTGTTCCTGGGGCTCGTGCCGTTCGTGGGTGGGGTCATGCTCATCTTGAATGCCAAACCACGCAGCCTTTGGTATGCCCTTGGGCTCTTCGGCACCGTGGCCTTGTTCGCCTTGCTCGTGATGTGCATGATCTACTTCATCGCCCCGATGTATCAGTATCAAGACCTCACCTACTAACGATCCTCGGCTTCCAGGCGCATGACAATCGACTGTGCCGTCTCCCGGACCAGATCGCTCTCGGTGTCATCCAACGCAATTGCGTTCACCCGTTTTCGCACCTCGGAAAATTCCGTTTTCGTCATGGCATTTCCCGCCGCGATCAACGCGTTACGTTTCATCATGTCCAGTTTGGCCCGT
>JAPULD010000246.1 GCA_027295365.1 Planctomycetota bacterium | reverse complement strand
ATTGATGTTGTTCCCATCGCTGGTGCTGATGGCCGTCCAGGAGGCGGTTGTGTCCGCGTTGGTGGTTCTCCAGATACGATTCGTGCCGCCCAACAAGGTGCTGGCGTCGTTCGGATCCATCACCATCGGGGCGATGAAGTTCCTCGAATCCCCAGACCAGGGGCCGGTGATGTTGGTAGAGGACGTGCCGACCTGCCGAGCGATGGAGAGGTAGACGTAGGTCGTGTAGCGCCGGGTGGGGAAGTTGAAGTCGTAGACGAGATACCCGCCATCGCCGGCCCTGATCTGGGGCCAGTCGTCGATGGCGGCCTGGCGCTCGATGGTGCCGTTGTCCTGCGTGCCGCTCATCATGATGTCCGGATTCAATGGATTGACCGCAAGCGAATAATTCTGGGTGATGTTCAGTGTATTGTTGGTGTTGATCCAGGAAGCCCCGGCATCGGTTGACTTCCAGACGCCGCCGTCATTCCCGATCCAGACGATTCCGGTGGGACCGAACGCCACGGCGTGCTGGTCGGGGTGCAGTTGGCCGCTGATCCCGCTGACGGTGATGTCGTTCCAGTTGATGCCGCCGTCCGTGGTCTTGATGACCCCGGCCACGGCATAGGAGGGAAAGACACCGCCACAATAGACGGTGTTGGCATTCGTCGGATCGACGCCCACGAAGACGTCGTACCAACCCTGGGGGGAGGGAAAGTCGGGCGTGTTGACGAGTTTGGTCCAGGTCGTCCCCGAGTCGGTCGTCCGGTAGAGTCCTTCCAGATCTGCATTAAAGATACACGCGGCGTAGATCGTGTCTAGTGGACCGGCGGAGGCCGACATGGCCAGGACAATACGCTGGATGGTTCCCGCCGCAGGAAGCCCGCCGCCAAGCAGGGTCCAAGTAGCGCCGCCATTGATCGATTTGCGCACGCCATCGTTGTGGTCGCCCAGGTACAGCACCTGGGAATTGTTGGGGCTCATGACCATGCTCGACATGGCGCCGGAAACGAACTGCGACCAGTTCGTGCCGCCATTGATCGAGCGATCGTAACCGCCCGAGCCGGACGTGTGGATGATCAGCGGGTTGGTGGGATCGATGATGAGTCCCGAATAGCGAAATGAAGTTTGTTCCTTGGTGGCGATCTTGATCCAGGTCGCCCCGGCGTCGGTGGATTTAAACAGGCCGTCGCCAGTACTGCCGGTCGTGTATTCGCCGGTTCCGGCGTACACGGTGTTCGAATTCGAGGGATCCAGGGTGACGACGCCATGATTCAGGTTGGACAGTTCATCGGTCAGGGGGGTCCAGTTGAGGCCACCATCGACCGTCTTCCAGATGCCGCCCGAGGCCGAAGCGATGTAGCAGATGTCGTCGTCCGTCGGGTGGGGCGCGAGGGACACGACCCGACCGCTGGCGTCGTCGTTGCCGCTCCAGAATTCACTGACGATGGGTTTCGGTCCCAATACCGTCCAATTCAACGGACCGGCGCCCGATGGTGCCCTTCGAAGATGTTTCGGCACCCAGTTCGGCACCGCTTCGCCACGAATCCGGATGTATTCGTAAGGTGGGGGCCCCATGTCGCCCAACGTCTCGGCACCTCGTACGCTGCGATCGATCGTTGGTTCGGTTGGCGGATCAGTCAGATGAAAAGGAGCCTGGATTCCATATCCACAAAGGACGAGGGCAATGATTACCATAGACAATTTGGCTTGTTTCATCTCTCCACCTTCTTCTTCTCCGAAAACCGTGGTCGTCGGAGTGGGTTCGCTCGGCATGAATATGCTTCGTTTCGAACAAGTAGACAAGGCCAGCCCGGAGTCAGCCACGACGAGCAAGTCATTCTACTGTAATGCAATGAGAGGAAAAGCCGTTTTTCGACGCTCTGGTATCTTTTCGCGATCAAGCTCTCGCCTCAAGCTTCGTCTGACTTGATACACTCCCTCTGATGAAAGTGGCCTTAGTGATTTGTCATTACGACGCTCAAGGTGGAGGTGCGGAGCGCTGGACGGACAGGCATGCGCGATGGCTGCTGCAACACGATTTCGAAGTGCATCTGATCGCACATCGATTTCGGGGTGCCCCGGACGGGGCCGTGTGCCATCTGGTGCAAAGGCGTTGGTGGGAACCTCGAAAACTCGGGTTCGCCCGGGCCGTGGAACGATTCCTGGCTTCCACCGAATTCGAGATCGTTCATGACATGGGCGACGGGTGGGCGGGCGATGTGATCATGCCTCACCATGGCACTCGACGAGGCAGCCAGCAGCAGAATTTGCGACTCATGCATCCCTCGGTGCGTTGGATTCGATCCCTGAGCTACCTGATGGTGCCGCGATATCTGGAATTCGCGGCGCTCGAGCGCCGAAAATACGACGAGTGGGATCGAAAACTGTTCATCGCCGTTTCAAGCATGGTCGGGGAGAACATGCACCGGTTTCATGGAATCCCGCGGGAACGGATCCGCGTCGTCTACAACGGGGTCAACGTCGATCGATTCGCGCCTTCCCGGGATCAGGCGATCAGGCAACACACCCGCATCGAACTCGGCGTACCCGAGGACGAAACCATGTTCCTGCACGTGGCCCACAACTTTCGTCTCAAGGGGCTCGACGCCCTTCTGAAAGCCGTGTCCAACCTCAAGAAGCAGGGGCATTCGGCGCACCTGATCGTGGTCGGGGATGGGCAGATTTCAAAGTATGAACGTCTCGCCCGGCAACTCGGCGTCGAGGACCTCGTTCGATTCACGGGAGATCAACCCGATCCCATGCCGTACTATCACGCCGCGGACGTGTTCGTCCTGCCCACGTACTACGACCCCTGCAGCCTAGTGGTGCTTGAGGCGATGGCGTGCGGCCTTCCCGTGATCACGACCCGAAACAATGGCGTGCACGAACTCATGAAAGATGGGCAGGAAGGTTTCATCATCGATCAACCCGAAGATCTGGAATCACTGACTCGCGGAATGATTCAACTGCTCGATCCAATTCGAAGGGGGGAGGCGGGGCGAGCCGCACGGGCCCTGGCAGAACGACACTCCATCGAGCGAAATTGCAAAGAGCAAGTCGCAGTGTACGAGGATTTTATTAATTCGAATGGTTATTCAGCGACATAAGAGGGTATCTTTCTCGAACCAGCTATACTTTCGTTGTGACCAAAGATACACCTCCCGACTCAACTTTGACCAAATTCGATGAAGCCCAGCTCAAGTTTCTGGTCTGCCCTCGAAGCGGGGAATCGCTTGAGTACGATGAAAAAGAGGCACAACTCGTTTCGTGTGTGACTGGGCATCGGTATCCGATTCGAGACGGTATTGCGATTTTACTTCCCGACCCTGATTCAAGTCAGAGTGAATCGGACAGACCGTAACGAGTCGTGTCACGAGTCGTCCGTGGTTCCATCAAGCTTCAGCGCAGGCGGTGTGGGATTGGACCTGCCCTTCTGTGCCTCACGAGTCACACGAGCCGTGAACTTGGAATTGATTTGATCGAGCAATGGCGCCCATCCTCCATCAGGCACGGGGAGTGCATGAATCGACTCTCCGAATAATTCTCCGATGCAGGTACGGTTTGATGAACTCGTCATCCACCAACTTGACAGTGCCGCGGCGACAATGTCACAGGTTGCTTGTGTGTCATGTGGGGTGGCTTGCCGAGCACCTTCAAGATCAATCCACAAAGGGCTTCGGTCATCGATACCTGAATCGCTCGCTTTGATCAGTATGTTGTGATCACCAAAATCGCGATCCGTAAAACCCGCTCGCCGGATTTGTGCCATGAGTTTGACAACGCAGAGA
>JAPULD010000245.1 GCA_027295365.1 Planctomycetota bacterium | reverse complement strand
AGCAGACCCAGCAATTTGATCAAGGCCAGGCTGATCCCGAAGAGGAAGCCTGACGCGAAGTCCTTTCGGGCCAGCAACCACAAGGCGATCACCAGGAACAGTGAAATCCAAACCTGGTTCTGGCCATTCATGGCGATGTTCAACAAGGGCACCGGGCTCAGCACATACAGAATCGTGGCGGTGCGGGTGGTCTGCTCGGAGAAGTAGCGACGCGATACGCCCAGCCAGAGGGGTATCGAAATCAACTCGATGGGGATCATGGAAAGCACGATGGCCTTGGCCGAGTTCCAGATCAGCAAGATCCCCGCCATGAGGTAGGGGAACAATGGGCTGTAGCTGGTCTTGATGTCGCGATAGACCATCTGCCCTTCGAGGACGGCCTGGCCTTCCGGAAAGTAGTAACCGCCCACGTCGGATCCGACTTTGAAGTCCATCACCAGATAGAGCCCGGCGAAAAGACCAACGCGGGAGATCAAGGTGACGAGCAAGGCGAGCCGATCAAACGACTTGTTCTCGATTGCAAAGGGCTTGGGGTGCTTCAGCAATAGGATGGTCGTCGTCACGCAGACGAGCCCAATCACCAGTTTGCCGACCAGCACAAGATCGCCCATGACAGTACTCTTCTCCGTGTGACGGAAGCGGGAGTTCCGCCTTTTGAGGCGGTTGTTGTGAAGTTTCGTCCGAATTTGACGGTCCGCTTGACCGAAAAGTAGCTTGAACGAGAGTCGATCCCTGGGAAACGGCATGCAGCCTGAACTCTTCAAACTCCACGCTCAGGTCGAAGAAACGCATTGGTGGTTCACTGCGCGAAGGCAGATCATGTGCCAGATGCTGCATCAAGCGCTTCCCCCCGACCCGGACCGGGTCGTGGTGGATGTCGGATGTGGGACCGGGGCCAATATCGCGGCCCTGGCCCAGGATTACAACTGTGTCGGGATTGATACGACTCCCGATGCGATTCTGTACGCCCGGGAACGATTCGGAGGGGTCTCCTTCATCGAGGGGCAAGCCCCCAAGGATCTGGGCCCGGTTTTTAGGCGGATGGATGCGGTTCTCCTGATGGATGTCCTTGAACATGTGGAGGATGACCGGGGGCTGCTCGGGGCCCAGGTCAAGGCCATGAAGCCGGGTGGCATCGTGCTGATCACGGTGCCCGCGGATATGAAGCTGTGGTCCGAGCATGATGTGAGCTTTGGTCATTATCGGCGGTACGATTTGGAGATGCTCAGGGCCATCTGGCACGACCTGCCTCTTGATGAATTGATGTGCTCTTACTTCAATTCCCGTCTGTATCCGATCATTCGGATGATTCGGGCCCTGAATCGACTGCGAGGTCGAGCGTGGGGGCAGGCGGGTTCCGATCTCAGTCTGCCTTCAAGACCCGTAAATCGAATGCTGGAACGGATCTTCGCCGGAGAGTCGTACCGGCTGCTCAATATGCTCGAATCATCCACAGGGAGGAAAGGGAATCCATATGGTTATGGGGTCAGCTTGATTGCATTGCTCCGGAAAAATGAGGATTGAGGTTCTGATAATGTGTGCTTTCATGGTGATCAGGCCCTTCGGGATGCCGATGTAAAACTCAACTCACCTTCATTCAATCCCATGCCCCACACCAGTATCGTCATCCCGTGTTTCAACGAAGCCGATCGACTCGATGTCGAGACGTTCAAGACGTTTGCGTCGAATCATGCTGACATTCATTTTCAGTTCGTTGACGATGGCAGCGCTGATCGCACTACGGAGGTTCTCGAATCACTCGTCCAGACGAATCCCCATACGTTTCACTTCCTCAGACTCGAGAAGAACAGTGGTAAGGGTGAGGCAGTACGGCAGGGTGTGCTTGAAGCGTTGAGAACATCGCCAGCGCTCGTCGGGTATTGGGATGCGGATCTCTCGACGTCGCTGGATGAGATCCCGCGTTTCATCGAGACGATGCAGCAGCGGGAAGAACTTGTAGCCGTCATCGGGTCAAGGGTCCGTTCGCTGGGTCGCAAGATTGAGCGTCGTATGTTGCGTCACTATGTGGGGCGGGTCTTCGCGACGTTGGCGGCGTTGACGCTTGGACTGGGGGTGTACGACACGCAATGTGGAGCGAAGCTGTTTCGAGTGACGGACGACCTGCCACGCCTCTTCGAGAGTCCATTTCAATCTCGTTGGGTGTTCGATGTGGAATTGCTCGCGAGGCTGAGAAAGCTGGCCCCCGATTCTGAAAAAGGCCAATTCATGGCGACCATTCTCGAACTTCCGCTGCTGGCCTGGAAGGATGTCGAGGGAAGCAAGCTCCGATTGCATCATGCCATCGGAGGATTCCTGGACTTGCTGCGGATTCGCGAAAGCTATCCACCCCAGCCCTCGTCCCTTGAGGACAAGGGGGAGTGATCAAGGCTGAATTATCTTCGAGCCTGCACCTTCGGGGCCGGCGTCGAGGGGAGATCCGGGAATTTCGGGAATTCCGGGGGTGCCGGGGGTGCCGGGGATAGCGCCTTCGGCTCCGGCCTGCTGAGCGATCATCTGGGTGATCTGGACAAAGCGGTTACGAAGTTCCACGAGAACCTGGGTCAGCTCTTCGATTTCCTCGTCGTTGATATTGCCCTTGGTCTTTTCCTCGAGAACACCCAGGAGGTCAATACTGAATTTTGCCCCTTCGAGATCGACCATGACCTTGCCGGATTGCGGATCACGCATGCCCAGCCCCATGATGGCCTGCGAGGCGAGCGTTCCCACCAAAGTGCGAAAATCGGCCTCGGGAAGCTCACGGCCTTCAGGGCTTCGCTCGGCTTCCTTTTCCTGCTCCTTCTGGGCCAGACGCTCTTTTTCGGCCTGAGCCTGAGCTTTCCAGTCTGTATCAATCTGAATTTTTGGGGCTTCATCGGTCATGTGTAGTTCTCGTCGTTTCTTGGGGAGGCCAAAGTATAGGGACTTTCAGGCGGTACAATATCCCGTCGCGACGAATTCATGGAGGAACGGCGTCATGTTGAAGGCCTCTGGAGACTTGATTCGATATTTCTTGCTCGCCCCGGTGGTGATATTGATCACCTCATGTGCGACCAGCGATCTGGATCCCACCATCGCCCCGCGCAGGATTGATCTGGCTGAATTCTCCTCGCAATCCAACACCTTGCAAGACCCTGCGTCGATCGAGGAAGCCGTTGAGAATCCAGGTGCCTCTGATTCGATCAGTCGCGATCCGGAAATGAATCCGATTCGACTTGGGGCTGGCTCACCAGACATCGAAGAGGAATTGCTGGCTGCGGCGGAAGACTTTAATGAACGCCGCGAGAGTCTGAGCGTCGTCAAGCCCGGCGAACGGATTCTGATCGATAGCCTGGTGGGGCATATCAATGGTCGTCCGATTTTTGCCGACGAAATCCTGCTTCCCATCGAGGATCAGTTGATGGCCTTGAGTCGTCGATCGAGTTCGGTCGAAGAATTCAGTGAGCAAGCCGGATTGATCATCTCCGACCGTACGATTGCAGTGGTCAAGAATGAATTGATTCTCTCCGAGGCCGAAGCCTCGTTGACGCCTGAACAGCAGCAGGGGCTGTTGTTCTTTCTGAGGAATCTGAAGGAGGAGGAAGTCGCCAAACGAGGCGGCTCTCGCCAGGAGGCAGAAAGGCGTTTGTTCGAGGATGAGGGAATCTCCCTGGAGGAGAAGGTCGAACTTGAGAAGGAAACGGTGCTGATCCGGAGCACCATGTTTCAAAAAATCAGATCCCGCGTCATCGTCTCATGGCATGACATCGAGCGCGAGTACGAACGGAACTATGATCAGTTCAATCCCCCTCGGCAGGTGACGATTTCGCGCATCCGTCTGGACAGCTCGAACACCGAGCAGGTCGAGGACGTCAAGACGAGGCTCGCGGCGGGCGAGGATTTTGGAGACATCGCTCAATTGGTCGGGATGAACAAGAGGGGGCTCTGGAATACGTTCATCGTCGGGAAGGATGGGGTCTCCGATATTCCCATCAACGACGCCTACAAGCCTTATCTCGAAAACCTGGAGGAGGGACAGGTCACCGAGGCGTTCGAGACGACCAGGGGGCGAATCATGTGGCTGCAGGTCACGAAACTGACCCAGCCCGAGGGGCGCAGTCTCTACGATCAGGACGTTCAGGAAATGTTGCGCCGGGGAATCTTTGATCAACGCATGGTTGTGGAGCGGGGGCGATACATGCAGAAACTGCTGGAGAAAAGCACGGTCGATGATCTCAACCTCATGGCCAATCGAATCATTGAAATCGCCTTGATCCGATACAGTCCCTAGGCCATGCATCTCTTCCGGCGGACAGGGCTCAAGGACAAGGCTCATCGACTCGGTCATCGAGGCGAACGATTCGCGGCGAAGTGGCTTCGCAAACAGGGGTATCGCATCCTGCATCGCAACCATCGCGTGGGTGATGATGAAGCGGACCTGATCGCGCTCGATCCGGATGGCGTCACCATCGTGATCGTCGAGGTCAAGACACGTTCCGACGAGAAGATTCCCATCGAATCGAGCATCGGTGCCAAGAAGCGATTTCGGATGGCAAGGCTCGCGGTGCGTTTGCAGAAGTCTGGCCTCTACGAAGGGAAAGCGATGCGACTCGATGCCATCGCCATCCTATGGCCTGATGGTGATAAGCCCCAACTCAAGCATTACTCCAATGCATTCGAGTCGCCCATCTAGCTGATGATCTTCCGTCGCTGCTGGACGTAGTCCCAGATCACGAAGCGGTCGAGATCCCGACCCCCCGTGAAGAAGACTCGACCCCGGGTGGATTCGGCCATCCGGTGCGCGAACTGCACATCGTCCTCGGTCTGGCCCCAGTTGGGCAGGAGAAAGATATTGATCGTGATGCCCTCCCTGACGCACAAGGCCGCCTCGCGCATGGTGTGCTCTTCGGTTCGGCGGTCGGGCGGATACAACAGGAACAATTTTTCCTGTTCAAAGTGAGCCGTGGGCAGACCATCGGTGATGAGGATGATCTGGCGATTGGGGGTGTCCTGGGCCTGGAGAAACTGACGCGAGAGCTGCAGTCCATGCTGGATGTTGGTGAAGTGGGGGGGCAGGTCGAACTCGCTGATCCGTTCGTCGCTCATGTCGGCCATGAGCCTGACGACGGGATCGTAGAGCGTCACTGGCTTTGGCATGAGGCTCGGCACCTGGGCCATATCGCATGGCTTGGCGATGGTGTACATCTCGATGAACTGCAGGAAGTCGCCCGGGTATTCCTTGCGAATCAACCCGTCGAGGGCGAGGGCCATGCGCTTCACGTTGATGTACTGTCCGTCGTAGCGCATGGAGCCGGACATGTCCATCACCACGGTCGTCGCGCACTTGGGGGTGTTGCGCGTCTCGTGAATCTCGATGTCCCCCGGAATCATGCGTACCGGTTGCCCCGGGGTATGAGGCTCGCGCAACATGGCGTTGATCAACGACTGGGGGATGTCCATGTGAGTCACCGAGTCGCCAAACTCGTACGCTTTTGTGCGGGGCATCTCCACCGCCCCCTCGCCCACGATGGGCCCGGAATGCCTGCCCCGGCGAGCCGCATCAAGCTCGGAAAAGATATCCTCCAGCAACCGACCTTGAAACAAACGAAACGCCTTAGGCGAGAGTTGATAGCCATCCTTCGTGAATTCAAGACCCTGCCGCTCGGCGATTTCCCGAAGGTAGTCGTCGATCTGTTGCTGGAGTTGACGCAAGTTGTCCATTTCGCCCGGCTCGGCGAATTCCGACAAGGCCTCCATGTCGATGATGCCGATCTGGGCGTTCTCCAGGGCCTCGCGTAATTGTTTTAGCAACTCGTCGATCTTCTCCAATTCTTCCTTGATCTCGATCGCTCGAGGCACGGTCATCGATTCGCGACCCGAGAAGTCGTACGTGGCAGCGAGTTCATCGACTTGGTACTTCTCACCCAATCGTTCGATGAGATGCAGGAGTTGCATCGCGAACGGGGATTGCTCGTCGTCGACGTGGTACCACAAACGTTCAAGTCCCCGGAGGTGTTCATTGCGCACTTCCTCGGTGAACGCCTTGCCGAGCCGATCGGGGGGTTGCATCGTTGCGTAGTGGTCGAGGTACTCGCGTTTGGCCAGATCAAGTACGGAATCAGTCTCGTACGTGGCGAGTATCTTTCGCTTCCTTGCTTCCAGCATTTCGATCAGGGTTTCAATGCTGGGGCCGAACCCCTTGATCTGGCTCGGGTCGATCTTGATGGCGTTGGCGAGTTGCTCGGGGGTGAGTTCACGAGTGGAGCCAAATCGGAGCATGTGCTCGAATGCGCCGGAGACGACATCGGGGGGGGGCTTTGTCGGGCTGGGAAAGCTCTTCGGGTCGTAGGCCAGATAGGTGTGGATGATGCCGCCCAGGGGGCGAGTTGGTTGTTTCAAATTATCCATGGAAGGCCTTCAGATCTCATACTCGATCCGCCCATGCAACTGGCTGCGACTGATGCGATCGGTCACGTACAGACCGGCCAAGACGAATTCGACGCAGGAAGCGCGCACCGCGTCGCTCTCGGCAGCGTTCACCTCGAAGGCCTTGTCCCAGACGGGGGGGACGCGTTGAAGTCGGTTGGCATACTCCGACGAGGGCAGCATGTCGCCCACCTCAATCCGAACCCCCTTGGCGAAGATCTCCGCAATCTCGTCCAGGCCATGCTCGTCCACGTATTCCTTGAAGACGAACCCGATCGCCTCGGCGATGATCGCGTCGATGACCTGCGTGTCGCTCATCTGGCTGGAGCCCATCATGTCCAATTCGAGCTTGCCCAGACTGGAGGCGTGCAGGTGGCCCAGGTCACTGATGCGAGGCACCGCGGGGCTTTCTCCCAGCCTGATGGATCGTTGTCTCGCATTGGCGATCATCGTGCGATAGTTGGCGATGCTGAGTCTTGCACTCACGCCTGATTGTTGGTCGATGTATTTGCTGGCCCGGGCGGCGATACTGACCTGTTCAATGATCTCCTCCATGAAGGGGGGAATCAGCACGGGGTACTCGCCATCCGTACCGATGTCGGCCTCCTGCTTCATGATCTCGATGCCTTGCTCGCGCCGCCTTGGATAGTGCGTCTGAATCGTCGTGCCGATGCGATCCTTGAGCTGGGGGATCACCTTACCCGAGCGGTTGTAGGTGGAGGGATTGGCCGAGAACAGGATCAGCACGTCGATGTCGAAGTTGACGGGGTAGCCCCTGATCTGGACATCGCGTTCCTCGAGCAGGTTGAACAGACCCACCTGGACCAGTTCATCGAGGTCGGGCAATTCATTCATCGCGAACAGTCCCCGATGCATCCGAGGGATCAGTCCGAAGTGCAGGGCCTCCTCCGCCGACATGCTGTGACCACTGGCCAGTTTGGCGGGATCGATCTCACCCACGATGTCAGCGAACTTGGTGCCCGGGGCGAGACGCTCGGCGTAGCGCTCCGCCCGAGGCCACCAGGCGATCGGGATGTCCTGCATCGGATGGTTGGCAACCAGATCTTTTCCCAGTCGGGTAATCGGAGCGTAAGGGTCTTCATGCACGGCACATGCCGGTATGTCAAGGTAGGGGATCACTGGATCGAGGAACTGAACCAGTGCACGCATAAGGCGGCTTTTGGCTTGTCCTTTTTCGCCCAGGAACAACATGTCATGACCCGCGATGATCGCGTTGCTGATCTCGGGAATCACGGTGTCTTCGTATCCGATGATCCCGGGAAACAGCTCATCCCCCGAGGCGAGGGCCTGAATGAAATTATCCCGGAGTTCATCTTTGACGGGGCGGGGTTGCCAGCCTGACTCGCGAAGTTCGGCCATGGTTTTGGGTCGGGTCATGGTTGAGGTCATGGGTTTCTCGTGGATCCTGGAGGAAGAGCAGGCGATCGCTTATTGTTGATGGTAGGCGATGGGGGGATGCACATGGCTTGTTGACGATTCCTGAGCTATTGTGATGCCCCCATATCAATGAATCAGGACAACGTTTTTACAGGAGCGAATGACTCATGAGCATCAAGCAAGGTGATACCGCCCCGGGATTCGAACTGGCCTGCAAACCGGGCGAGACCATCGACCTCGGGCAGATTCTTGGTCAGGAGACGACGGTTCTGTTGTTCTTTCCCTTGGCGTTCAGCCCGGTCTGCACTGACGAGATGTGTCATTTTCGAGACAATTGGTCAGATTGGGAATCCCTCAATGCCAAAGTATTCGGGCTCAGCGTGGACAGCCCCTTCATAACGGAGAAGTTTCGACAAGAGCTGGATATCCCGTTTCCAGTCCTTTCGGACTTCAACAAGGACGTTTCGAGGCTCTACGGCGCACTTCACGAGGACCTCAAGGGCATGAAAGGCGTATCAAAACGATCGGCCTTCGTGATCGGATCGGACGGAATCGTCAAGTATGCCTGGATCAGCGATAATCCGGGGCAACAGGTGAATTTCGATGAGATCAGAGCCGCGATCAGTTCGTAGATTCCCCAAATGCCTGTTTTGACGAGGCGAGGCTTGTCGGAAAGCCAGAGACTCTTTGATCTATCTAAGTACTTGTAAAATATTGACATAAATCCTGCCATTCGACGTTCTATCTGCCATCCCAGATAGAATCCCGCTGTTTATGCAGATCCATCCGAATTTGAACTTGTTCGACTGATTCCAGGAGCCCGTCACGCTATGAAATCTGATTTTCATCTTGATCATGCAATCCGCCATCACGGGTCATTCCTTCCATGGTTGGGTTGTC
This sequence comes from Planctomycetota bacterium, assembly GCA_027295365.1. Classification (GTDB taxonomy): domain Bacteria; phylum Planctomycetota; class Phycisphaerae; order Phycisphaerales; family SM1A02; genus JADFSH01. Next base: position 2,900 of record JAPULD010000245.1, on the reverse strand, counting down.
TCGTGATTTTGCTGATGACGCAATCGAGCCTGGGGCAATCCCGAATCCCGATGCCCGATTTCAGCCATCTGTTTTCGCCGGCCTATTCATCGGCGGATTTGAAAATCATCAACGCACGACTCAAGACGCGACCCGAACAACAAATCGTCCTCGAAACGTTGCTGTCGGATTACTTGGTTGAATTCACGCTGGCCACCAGTGCACTCCGATCCCGAATCACCGATCTTCAGCCCATGGAAAGTGACATGACGGCCGCGGAGTCTCGTTCTCGGACTCAGATTCAAAGTGACTTGGAGCAGACGATCGAGGCGATTCAGAAAGCACATGAAACAGGAGACATGCAGGCTCTTGCTGAACTTCAACAGAACCTCAAGGATTTGCATCGTCGCAGTGACCAGGAAATGGAAGCGATCCGACCTCAACCAGTGAATCAGGAGACGTCGAGGGTCGTGAGCGAGAAAATCATCGATCTCCTGCAAAATTGGAGAATCGAGCGTCGCGACCTGCAAACTGGGTTTGAGGCGAGCGTGATCACGGTGCTGGATGCAGATCAAGTCAATGCGTGGTCCTGGACCGAGAGGCATCTGCGACGATTGCATGAATTGCAGGACAGCCGATTATCGGGTGAGTCGATGGATATCTGGGCCGCCTACGAGTCTTCTGCGATTAACGAAGTTAAAAACGAATCAGCCGAAGCCTTGCTGGCTGACTATGAATCCGAAATGGATGGCCTGCTGAAGGAAAAGCGGGAGTATCTCGACAATTCGAAATTCGAGCTTTTTTATGCTGCCATGGCCAGGGATATGGGGCGGGGTGAAATCGTCGTCGATCATGAATTGGAGTTGCGCCGCCGAATACAGCAAGTCAACGTGAAGTACGCTCAGGCGATGAGTCGTTTCCTCGATGAGGATCAAGGGTCTCTCTTCATCCGTGATTTGCGTACAAAGTCTTTTCCCAGGGTGTACCGTCCAACTCGAACCCATCGTGTATTCGGAAAGGTCGCTTCATTGGCCGACCTTGAGACTGAGCGACTGTTATCGGTCAAGGCTCTGATCCTTGAGTATGAGGCAGCCTACGATGGCGCAACGGAGGATTTGTATCAGATCACGCTTCGATACGAATCGGATCTGGAGCGGATGAGGATGCTTCACCGCTATGGTCTCAAGAGGCCTGAATCCATCAGCGAGACTCCCGAACCGATCCAGGAAGCGTATCAGGCACGAATTGAGATTGATCGTGAATTTGAACGTCGATTGCGTGAGATTCTGGGCGAGAGCCGATTCGCAAGTATTGGAAAATAAAGATACTTCCGCCAGAATCCACCTGCCCGGGGTCAATACGCATTTTTCATCTTGATGTAGATCAATGGGTGATAGGTTTCCTATCTTGACTGTCTGAGCTAGTTTGACATCTTGAGGCCCCTCTCCCTTTGAGGAGATTTCATTTCACCTATCTGGGCGAGGTGTTTCGAGTCCTCTGAGGGCTGGTCAGCGTTTTTTTTTCATCTCTCATGGAATTGCTTCTTGACGAGGTCCCTGTCCGGATTATGTTGTAATTTGATAACCCCGTTTTTATGCGGTGTTCATCTCTGTCCGTTAGCGGCATTCGGTATACGCTCATACCGCGATCATTAGCCGAATTCTTCGGCACTCTCATTCCCGCTGAATAGTTCGACAATACGCAGGTACTTGAACGACGACGCAGTGATGGTCTCGCACAAGTCAAGATGAGAAAGAACACATCTCTTTGGACGGAGATGTGATGGAGGTATTCCGTGGTCGGTTTACGCCGATTACGGAAGAAAGGATGATGGAAATTCCAATTACGTTCTCTTGTCCGTTTGATCGCGACGTGTGGTTCGCACGCTATCGCGATGGATCTACAGCCAGTGCAGTCGGGGCTGTGGGATTCATCGTTGGCGTGCTGCCGGGTGACGGACACCCGTGAGCCTCTCGTTCGTCGACGGTTTTAATTCGTATGGTGCGCCGTGTCTAACTTTGTAGACATGGCGCAAGACATGCCCCGCAATCTCGACAGCCACGAGGTAGCGTACCCACAGGTAAAGGAGGCTGAGGCTGATGAAAATTAGTAACGGAACACTCTTGAAAGGAAGTCTGCCAGCGCTGGCAGCGGCGTTCTTGTGTACATCGGGTGCACAAGCGCAGATTAATGTAGGCGGCTACTCATGTAGCGCCTCTTTCATGCGAACCAACAACTTGAGCAGCACCATCACGATTCGAACCGTGGCGTGCGGCGGTGGATTCCAGTCCACCTACGCGCACTGGTTCGATCTTGGCGTCGATGTCGACTTGGCTGGTTCATACACCACGCTTCAGTGCGTGGACTTCAGCTATTGGGGATCCACCAATGCTGCTGACCAGCCCATCTTCATTCGTGTCTACCAGGACTTGACGCCCGGTCGCGAGGGCCAATGCACAGACCAGGGCTATGGCAACGCTTCGGACCCCGGTCCGGACGTGTCTGGTCGTTTGTTGCTTTGGGAAGGTGAAACCATTTTCCCGCAAAGCAACGACGGTATTCCCGGCGGTTCCCCGCCCCGAGCTGACGGCGACCGAAGCATCAAAGTCGGACCCGACATCGATGAGAATGGGTTAGAAGACGGCATTCTGCTCCCCGCCAATGTCCAGTTCTTCGTTGAAGTGGGTGACCAAGGTGAAGCCGTGTCGCGTTTTGCTTGCAATACGCTTGGCGAATTGGGCAATTCCGGCGGTCCCGCGGATCCTAAAGTCACCTGGACCGTCAACCCCAACTGCAACGGCGGTGGTTGCGTCACCGGTGGCGGCATCGGTGGCGGCGATTACGCCAAGCACTCTGAATTCTTTGGTGGCGATCGTGACTACGTCATGCAAGTTCACCTCGTGCTGGGCGACTCGACGACG
>JAPULD010000244.1 GCA_027295365.1 Planctomycetota bacterium | reverse complement strand
TCATGTCCAGTTTGGCCCGTTTCATCGACGACTTGATGAACGCCTCTCGTCGATCGTCTTCCGTCCAGTTGAGAATCGTCACGAGGTCAAAACCTTCCTTCCAGGTCTTCCGGGGGGAATACGCCTCGTGCACCGGTGCTTCGGATGTCCTGTGCGTGGGTTGATTGTGAGGACAGACCTCCTGGCAGATGTCGCAGCCGAAAATCCAATCCCCCATCGGCTCATGCAGCGTCTCGTCGATCAGCCCCCGATGTTCAATGGTGAGGTAACTGATGCATTTCGTCGCGTCGATTGAATAAGGCGTGATGGCGTCGGTCGGGCAGGCATCGATGCATCGGGTGCAGGTGCCGCAGGGATCAATGGTCTGTTTCGAATCCTCAGGCTCCAGTCTGAGCGTCGTGATCACCTCGCCCAGCAGCAGGTAGCTGCCGACCCCAGTCTCAATGAGCAGTGTGTGCTTGCCGATCGCACCGAGACCGGCTCGGGTCGAGTGCTCGCGCTCGAGCACCGGGGCGGTATCCACGAAGGCCCTGAATGTCTCCTCGGGAAACGCCTCGATCAGGGCATCACACAATTGATGCAGCCGCTTCTTCATGACCACGTGGTAGTCGTCGCCCCGGGCGTACCGGGCAATCCGCCCCTTTCCTTTTTCATGGTGGGCCGCATTGTCCTCGCTTCCGTCGTGATACCGATCGGCCACGCAGATGATCGACCGAATGCCCGGCATCATCTTGCCCGGATCAATGCGTTGAGCCGTGTGATTCGCGAGATAATCCATCTCCCCGTGCTTGCCATCCTCAAGCCACTGCCACAACTCACGCGGCCACTTCGTGGGTTGGGCCTCGCAGACCCCGCACAAGGCGAAGCCTAATTCGGCGCACTTATCATGAACAAAGCGGGTTGGGTCGGATGGTCCGTTCATTAATCGCAACTCGAGTGACACCGACATCCTAGTCGCGAGTGCCACGGACAGTCATCCTACTCCGGCACTTCTAATCCACCCGCTGCAGCTTCGCGTATTCCAATATCAAGGTCTTCGTCCCCACGCTGCTGAACGTCACCTGGGCACTGGAGCCGGCCGGCCTTCGGGTGATGGCCTCGATCTTGCCCAGGCCAAACTTGGGATGCATCACCCGACAGCCCACCGGGAATTCCGAATCACCACCGGAACGGCTTCCAGACTTTGGCGACCATGAACCGGTATCACCGCTGGATGGCCCAAACTCGTCCTTGTACGAGCCGCCACCACCTCCTCCATAGACATAGCCATCATCCACCCCCGCGTGGTCGCTGTAGATGATTGAATCGCCCGGTAACTCACCCAGGAATTGACTCTCGATCGTCCGTTCGCGCATGCCTCGATGCGTCCGCACCGCCGCCCTCGTCAGCATCAGGTGCTTTCTCGCCCTGGTGATTCCCACGAAACACAGTCGGCGTTCCTCTTCCAGCTCCGATTCCTGGTGGGCCGCACGTTGATGAGGCAGCAGGCCTTGTTCGAGCCCCGCCATGGCGATGCCATCGAATTCGAGTCCCTTGGCCGCATGCAAGGTCATGAGCGTGACCGCGCCGTTGGCGGGATCGATCATGTCCGCATCGCTCACCAGCGCAACCTGCTCCAGGAACATGCTGAGCAGATCAAGCACCGTCGGCTCGGGCAATTCAAGGGCATTCCCTTCCGTATCGACCATGCCCAGATCCGAGGCATCGGGGGGGACAAAGTCCGCGGCTGCGCTGACGAGTTCGCCCAGGTTTTCGAGCCTCTCGAAATCCTCCTCGGTACGCGACTTCTTGAACATCGCTTCCAGCCCCGACTCGCGAATCATCCGCTCGATGAGTTCCGCCAGACCCGATTGGGCTTCGAGCAGCATCCCCTCGTGCTCGTTCATAACTCGCCATCCATTCACCATGGTGTTGAATTTCTGGATCGACCCCACCGCCCTGGCGCTGACCCCCTCGACCTGCTCCGGGTTCTGGAGCACGTCGATCATTCTCGAAGGATTGAAGATCGCGTGGTTCTCAATCCGATCCAGCGTCGTCTTGCCGATGCCCCGGGTGGGCGTGTTGATGATTCCTCGCATCGACACTTCATCGCTGGGATTGGCGGCATAGCGCAGATACGCCAGCGCATCCTTGATCTCCTTGCGATCGTAAAAGGCAGTGCCCCGGGCGATCACGTAGGGGACGCTGGCCGACCTGAAGGCTTCCTCGAGCACGCGGCTGAGGGAGTTGACGCGATACAGCACCGCCATTTCCTTCCAGGGCACGTCATTGTCGTCGTGAAGCCTCTTGAAGTCATCGACGATTACCTTGGCCTCGTGGTGTTCATCCTGGCAGATGATGACCTGGGCCTTCTCGCCCTCGCCCAACTCGGTGTGCAGGGTCTTCTTCTTGCGCTTGGTGTTGTTCTCGATCAGCTTCGAGGCGATCTCGACGATGTGCGCGGTCGATCGGAAATTCTGGCCCAGAGGAATGACGACGGCGTCGGGATACAGCGTCTCGAATTCGAGAATGTTGCGGATGTCGGCCCCCCGCCAGCCATAGATCGACTGATCGGGATCGCCCACCACGCAGATGTTTGAATGCGACGCGGCCAGACTGTGGGCGATGACGAACTGGGCGTGGTTCGTGTCCTGGTATTCGTCGATCAACAGGTATTGATATCGCTGCTGCAGCTCATCGCGCACGTCGTTGTTGTTCTTGAGCAATCGCGCCGTCAGCATCAGCAGGTCATCGAAGTCCAGGGCGTTGTTGTCCTTGAGCCTGCGCTCGTAGCCCACGTAGGCCTTGGCGATGCTGCGGGCATAGAAATCGCTCGCCTCCTGCGCGAATGCCTCGGCAGTGAGGAGCTGGTTCTTGGCATTGCTGATCGCGGCCCCGACCGAAGCGGGCGTCCAGTTGCTGGAGCTGAGCCCCGCTTCCTTCATCGATTGCTTGATCGCCTCGCGCTGGTCGGCCCCGTCGTAGATGCTGAATCGCTCGTGAATATTCGCTTGCGAGGCATAGTTCCTAAGCAGACGCACGCAAAACGAGTGAAACGTCGCGACGGTCAGGCCCCTGCGCCCCGGGACATTCTCGGGCACGAGCGTGTTGATGCGTTCGCGCATCTCGCCCGCCGCCTTGTTGGTGAAGGTGAGGGCGAGAATCTGCCAGGGGGGAATCCCCGAATCAATGAGGTTGGCGATGCGGCGGGTCACCACGGTGGTCTTGCCCGAGCCTGGTCCCGCCAGGACGAGCAAAGGTCCATCGAGATGCTCGACCGCCTTCTTCTGGGCATCAGTCAGGCTGTCGAGCAGTGGATTTGTCATCACGGGGGATGTAGGGGCGTCGGGGGTCATGGTGGTGTCTGGGGTCGAGATATTTCCGGGGGTTCCGGGGGTTCCGGGGATTCCGGGGGTCATGGGCCTTTTGAGTTTATCTCTTTTTCGCCAGATGGTCGGGTCTCATCCCCCATTTGGATGGTTTCACACGTCGAAATTGCTCGAAACCACTACATATTGTGGAGCGGACACCAATTTTCAGGTTATCCACACGACCTATAGCGGTTTGCCGACCCTCAAGAGACATCCTAACCTGCTGGGGTACCAGAAGTTGCGTAGTAGTCTCAAAAACTCTAGATTCAGTGTCCGATTTCATTGAAGACCCAAGATGTAGTGGTACGATACTCCTTTGGGCCATAATCAAAGTGCCTTCCAGGCATGCGTTGAAATGGTCGTTTGAGCCCAGGTGCCTCGGTGGGAGTCGCCTTTGCGAATCACATCGGACACCCCCCCGGATGCTCGGCCCCTCTCGGAAGCCTTGTCTTCCAAGATCGCCGAACACCCTCAGTGATTGGAGGAGGTTTTATGTCCGTCTTGTGCGACACGCAGATCCGTGAACTCGTGGGAATCGAACCCTTCGAGGACAACATCAAACGCCCGGGCCAGGTCAGCTTTGGCGTCTCGAGTTATGGCTACGACGTGAGGGTGGGAACGCTGTTCAAGATCTTCACCGACGTCTCGCGCGATGGCAGCCAGGCGATCGTCGATCCCAAGCAGTTCAACGATCACAACTTCATCACCATCGACACCAAAGATACGGGGCGCGATCACATCATCATCCCGCCCAACAGTTTCGCCCTGGCCGAAACCGTGGAGACGTTCGACATCCCCCGCGATGTGCTGGCGATCTGCCTCGGCAAGTCGACCTACGCGCGGTGCGGCATCATCGTCAACGTCACGCCCCTCGAACCCGAATGGCGGGGCAAGGTGACGATCGAGATCTCCAACACGACCCCCTTGCCCGCGAAGATCTACGCCAACGAAGGCATCGCCCAGATGATCTTCATCAAGGCGGACCGAGTGTGTGCCGTGAGTTACGCCGACAAGGGCGGGAAGTATCAGGATCAGACGGGTTTGGTTTTGCCGATGGTGGATTGAACAATTGATCTATCGACTTTTACGTTGCAGTAATTCTGGAGATCTAATCGCTACTTTTTTCTAATTCCGAGAGGCTCAACCATGTACGACATTCCAACAATTGAAAGATGTTATAGAGGTTCACAGGAGCTATTTAAAGAACAACTGAAGCGAATCAGTGACACTGAGCTCGCAGGAAAGAGCTCACAAACTCTCGTACATGAATTTACTGAGAATCACGGACTTCCCTTTGTTCAGCTTGAAATCAAGCCTGACCAACAACCAGTTGTTCGCAAAGAATCAGATGGCGCACAGCTAGAGCTTCCAGTAACAAATAGTGGATCTGGGACACTAAGACTGCTGCAGCAAACGCGCATTAACACGAGCACATGGTCACTTAGCTTTTCACCAATGAGAGTGAAAGCAAATTTCGATGCAAAAACAATTGCATATCCAACTGGGTTGGGCGAATCCGATGTCAAAGACACCAACAAAATGCTGCAGAATTACATCAATTGCTTGAACTCTGATATTTGCAATGAGACTCCTGTTTTTCTAAATCGTCTCGATAGCCTTGCATTACGTGCAATCGAAAAAGCAAAAACCAATCTTGATCGCAACAAAGACTTAGAGAGCAAGACTGGATTTCGAGTGATCGATGAAACATGACGATCAAGCAAACATCTTGCAGGGCACCGGCATGACATCTTGTTATTGAGTTGCCTGCAGTACGGACAAATGCATGACGGAAGCAGGACCGAGAAATCTCGACAGAAGCCAACAGGAATTGAACAAGTCTTCGCTTGAGGTGGATAAGCGGACTCGTTGAGGGACGAGAAGGACACGTGGAACCAGAACGACTACACAGGTGCATGGAAGCAAAAAGGTGGAAGCAGAATGAAGATTGATCGAAAATTCACGCAGGCCGGCAAAAACGTCTTCGACACCATCAAGTGGACGACCCGGACGTCGAAAATTTCCAACGCGGACGGCTCCGTCGTCTTCGAGATGAACGACGCGGAGATCCCCGAGGCCTGGAGCCAACTCGCCACCGACATCATGGTGAGCAAGTATTTCCGCAAGGCGGGGGTTCCCCAGGTCAACGAAGACGGCACCCCCGTCCTCGATGCCAAGGGCGACGTCGTCACGGGCCCCGAAAAATCCGTCAAGCAGATCGTCCATCGACTGGCCGGTTGCTGGCGTCACTGGGGCGAATCGCACGGCTACTTCGACACGACCGAAGACGCCCAGGCGTTCTACGACGAACTCGCTCACATGCTGATCAACCAGATCTCCGCCCCCAACAGCCCCCAGTGGTTCAACACGGGGCTCAACTGGTCCTACGGGATCACCGGCCCGGCGCAGGGCCACTGGATTCCCGACCCGCGAACCGGCGAGACCCGACCCGCCCCGGACGCCTACACGCACTCGCAGCCGCACGCCTGCTTCATCCAGTCGATCAGCGACGACCTGGTGGGCGAAGGCGGCATCATGGACCTCTGGATGCGCGAGGCCCGGCTGTTCAAGTACGGGTCGGGCACGGGTACGAACTTCTCGGCGCTGCGCGGCGAGGACGAGCCTCTCTCGGGCGGCGGCAAGAGTTCGGGGCTGATGAGCTTCCTGCGCATCGGCGACCGCGCCGCCGGGGCGATCAAGTCGGGCGGGACGACACGCCGAGCAGCCAAGATGGTCTGCCTCGATGCCGACCACCCCGACATCGAGAGCTTCGTCAACTGGAAGGTCCGTGAGGAGCTGAAGGTCGCGGCCATG